>CAYSMQ010000216.1:0-8273 GCA_964432035.1 uncultured Ardenticatenaceae bacterium | reverse complement strand
GCCGTTCGCGCCAGCGCCGGCTGCAGAAACGGATAGGCAAAGGCCGCGATGCCGATCAACGCGCCCGAGAGGTAAAGCACGCCCGTCAAAACCCGTCGACTCACGTCTGCCTCCATCCGCTGGCCACAACCGCTATCACCACAAGCGCCACGACTGCCAGGCCGAAAAAGAGATACGAGCTCGGAAGCCCTTGCTCACTTCCACCATCGTCGCTCGCTTCCTCGGCCGACGCCTGGCTCGTTTCATCTGGCGTGCCAATTGCCACATTCTCGCCGCCCTCTACCGCCGGCTCCGGCGCAGTCTCCTCAGGCGCACAGACTTCGTCAAAGGTCACATTCGGCGGCGCGATGGCTTCGGACACTGAACCCGGCCCCCATGACCAACCTTGCACCTCGCCATGCGCCACCTGCGTAGTCGACGCGCCGCTCACTGCATAACGCCACTCGCCGTCGTTCAAATGCCAATACGACCAATACTCACAGGTCCCACCCTGACACTGACAGAAACAGTTTCCAGATCCGCAACCGACGTCTTCCACGCGGCAAACCGAAGCGCCTATGCCTACTTCTTCAAACTCCAGCGCCAGCCCGGCGCGCTCCATCAACTCGCGGCCCGTAATCTCCGCCTCCTCAAATGATACGCAGTACGTTTCCACGCGATCCTCGTCAAAGCGCACTACCAGTCCCGCTTGATTTCCGGTCTGGGCAGCGCCGGCTACCGGTATCAACAGAGCGAACCAAAGGCCCAACAGCCATGCCGGCCCGCTCCGCAACCTTCGCCACCATCGTCGTAAGCCCATCACCGCTGCCTCATGCCCGGCGCCGCGAAAGGGCAAAGAAGATGCCCGCCAGCGCCAGCAACACAACGGCCGCGACGATCCAGATCCAAACGGGGATGCCGCCCGCACCCTCTGCTGCGTCCGCAGGCGGGACCGTCGTAGGCGTCGCTGCCGGTTCTTCCACCTCGGCCGGAGGCTCTGTGGTAGGCGCCTCGGTCTCTTGCGCTTCGGTCTCCTGCGCCACGTCTTCCTCCGCCGTCGGCGAAGGCACAACCTCCGTTTCTTCCACTACGACTTCCGGCGTCTCGTCGGCCTCCGCCGTGGCAGCCACTTCCGCAGGTGCTTCCGGCTCAGTCTCCGCCTCGCCCTCGAATCCCGCACCCCACGGCGGCGACAACGACAACAAGATGATGCCGTCCGTCGTCGCATATGGATCATCGCCTTCGCCAAACAGGTTGGGCCAGCAGCCGTTGTCTCCCTGCTGCGACAGCGCCACGTCCACTGCATTGCGCAGTGTGCCACTCATCACCACGCTCCAGCCGGGAGCAAACGGGTTCTCACCCACCGCCGTCAGACCTTGCGCCACTTCCGACGTGGAATTGACGCTTGAAGGCAGCTCAAAGCCCCAACCGCCGTCCGCCTGCTGCGTGGCCCGCAAATTCTCCAATGCCTGCGCAATCACATCCTCGTGTGCCTCGTCGTCTAGCCGCGCCAATACTTGCAGACTGATACCCGTTGCATCCGCGCTACCCCAGCCGCCGTCCTCGGCTTGCGCCGACACAAGCCACTCCTCGGCCGATGGGTCAACGTCCTGCTCCGCCGCCAGCAATCCCAACATGGCCTGCGCGTGGCTAAACGGACCAAACGCTGTGCTGTCATACTCTCCCGTCGGCGACAGATACGTCGTCATACTCACAGGCAGGTTCAAGCCGCCGAAATCTTCGACGCCTTCCCCGGCTGCCGTGGCGCCGCGCATCACGATGCCCACGCGACCGCCGCGCCCGGTCTGTAGATAATTGGGCGCCATCGTTTCCAGGGCCCCCACAGGCCCCTGCTCCCCTGGCGCCCACATCTCGTCCGCGGGATCGCCGCCATGGGCCACAATAGCGCGGATGGCCCGCGACGTGCCGCCCGCGTTGGGAGCCGTACCCGGAAACTCCTCCCAGCCTCCGCTGTCCGTGTCCTGCAACGTCGCCAGACACGAAATCGCCTGCCGCGCTGCTTCCTGTCGCGCCGGCAGCGGATACGACCTTCCCGTCAGCGCCGGTAGCGCCTGCACCGTCGTGAAGAAATCGTCCGCCGGCCCTTCGCCAAAATCGGCCTGCAGCGCCCCGCTCTCGCTTTGCCAGCCCAGCAGCGCCGCCAGCGGTGACACACCATCGACGGCCCACTCACCATCCGCACGATAGAAGTCCTCGCCCAACGCACTCAACGCCTGCACCGCCAGCGCCGTGCTATTGGCGCTCTCCGGCAAACCCGGCGCGTAGCCCCAACCGCCGCTGTCCAGCTGCTGCGCCATCAAAAAGTCGCGCGCCGCGCTTACTGCGTCCTCATGAGTTCCGTCGCCCACCGCTACCAGCGCCATGATCGCCATCGCCGTTGCGTCCACGTTGCCCATCGTGCCAAACCCATCATCCCACGACCCGGCAAGCTCGCCCTCCTGTGCCTGGGCCGAAAGCAACCATTCCACCGCCTCTGCCGGCGCCGGTTCGTTGATTGCGTTCAACGCTAGCATCGCCAATCCCTGCTCGTACGGCGAGACAACATTGAACTGACCTGTCGGCGATAAATGTTGCGTCAGACTTATCGTAAAATCGTATCCGCCAAAGTCGCGCGGGTCCTGCGCCGCCGCGGTCAGCGCTAGAACTAACTTGCCGTTCGCCCCGCCGCTCTGCGCGGCGTATGCCGCCACATCGTCGGCGTTGTTAAGCAGAAAATCCACCGGTGATTGTGCCCGCCCCGGATAAGGCGTCGCCACATTGTATCCTGTGCCCGCCAATCCTAGAATGGCATCCGCCGTCCCGCCCACGTCCGACAGGGCCGCTTCCGCGCCGGTGCTAAAAGACGTATAACCCCCGTCCTCATTTTGATGCTGCTCCACCAGCCACTGCGCTGCCGCGTCCACCGCGCCCAGCTGCGCCTCCACCGGCTGTAGTTTAGCCGCCTGCACCTGAGCCGCGGCCCGTACTTGAGTGGCGGCTTGTGCCTCGCGCAACGTCAAAAATAACACCGATAGCAAAGCCGCTGCAACAACGGCCCCCCAAAATAACCTCAAACCCCTCATTTTCTCGTTCCTCCTACTCGCGAATCCACGCGCGGCGAAACGGTTGCGTCCCGCAACGCGCGCGGCGCCAGGATCGCGTTAGGAGCATGCTCCTGGTAACAAAAAACCCGATGCTGCTCGCATCGGGTTGGAAGTGCTACCTTGAGAGTAGTCCCCAACCCATTCCCACGCGGGCCGAAACCGGCTCAAGGCGGGCGACCTGACTTAGAGCCCAATCAAAAGGCTCATCACAGTTGCGGGGACAGTACTGGACTCCGATCTGTTCTTTTCCAACAGACCGCCACCAGTTTCGCCATTATGCCTGACCATCCGGGGTTACAGGCACCTAAAGCAAATCGTCGCAAATTGTTAACTTACCGATGTCCGCAGTTTACCAGAGCTATATGAGCGGGTCAAGAAACTGAAACTTGCCTCTCGTTGCCCTTTACATCTCTCCACACCTTCTAAATCTCTGTGTCCACTGTGAACTCTGTAGTTAACTCCCACAATCTTAGAATTACATAGGCAGATTTGACTCTCAATCCAGCCTTGTTATAATACGGCCCTGTCGATGCGGGGTAGAGCAGAGGCAGCTCGTCGGGCTCATAACCCGGAGGTCGTTGGTTCGAATCCAACCCCCGCTACTAAGCGCAGGCCCTGGTCCTTGGACCGGGGCTTTTTGCTTTATATGCACTACAGTTGCTCGCCCAACCCACCCAATCTCCAACCTCCAGTCTCCATTCTACAGTCTCCATTCCCAAACTGCTCTCGACAGATCGCCCACTCTTTTCTATAGTATTAGCAGGAGCATAAAGGCAGTTGAGTACAATCGCCTCGTTCCTGATAATGACAGTAGGCTCAATACTTAATAGAGGTAGGCCGTCCCTTAACGGCTGAACAAAGAAGGAGCTGTAGAAAATGACCTATATCGTTACCAGACTCTGCTTGCGAGACACCGCTTGTATCGACGTCTGCCCGGTGGAATGTATGGTCCTTGGCCATCCCGAAGAAGAATGGCCCTGGCTTTACATCGATCCCGACACCTGCATCGACTGCGGGGCCTGCGTTCCCGAGTGCCCGTACGAAGCCATCTTCCCCGAAGAAGAAGTGCCCTTCGAGTACGAGGTACGATCCGGGCAATGGATTGCGAACACCAAGGAACTACTCCCCGACGGTGAACCCTTTGAAGGCGAAGTTGATGGTCACCCGGTGAAGCTGCTAAACGCGAAACAGCTAGAAGGCGGCGAAGTCCTCGACCTTACCGAGGATATTCCCCCAAATTACGACTTCTTCGTACTTGGACCGGGTTACGACGCCCTGGACATGGGGCCATAACCAGGAGGTATCACGTGCTACCAATTAAAGGCGCATTGCGAGGCAGGCGGGGGCTCAAGTGGCTCGAAGAAGCAGGCTCCTACGCCGTCGTTGCCAACCGAAAACTACACCGCAAGGGAATGGCGCGCAAGTATGCCGTCACCCACCCTCACCAGCGGTTGGTTACCAGCGTGCACGAGACCCGCGATGAAGCCATAGCCGTCGCCCAGGCGCTCTCACAGAACGCGCCCAGTCGACGCTACGAAAGCCGCCAGGTATAACGGCGCGCGGGGAGCAACAATTGGCAGCCAGAACAATGGCGGCATGGCATGCTGCAAGGCGTTCATGTCGCCATTTTCTTCTTAAACCCGTATGCCCCGTCTCCGCGAGCTCATCCAAATTCCCTCCCGCTTACCAACCGGCCCCCACAACGCCATCACGGATGTTTCCGGCGTTGCCGTCGGTCACCACACCATCATCCGCGGCGACGGCCCCTGGCGACCCGAGGGCGGCCCCCTGCGCACCGGCGTCACCCTGATTCTCCCTCACGGCGGCAATCTCTACGAAGAAAAAGTCGCCGCCGCCGTATATACAATTAACGGTTTCGGCAAAGTCTGCGGCTTCGAACAGGTACGCGAGCTGGGCAACCTCGAAAGCCCCATCGCCCTCACCGGCACCCTCAATGTGCCCCGCGTGGCCGACGGCCTCATCACCCTGGCCCTCGAACAAAACCCATACATTGGCATCGGCTTTCCCCAGAGCGGACGCAGCGGCTATGCCAGCGTCAACGTCCTCGTCGGCGAGACCAGCGACGGCTTCCTGAGCGACATGCACGCGCGCCCCGTCGGCGAGGCAGAAGTGCGCGCCGCCCTGGCGGATACCACTGACGGCTCCATCGTCGAAGGCGCCGTGGGGGCCGGAACAGGGACGAGCTGCTTTGGTTGGAAAGGCGGCATCGGCACCGCCAGTCGCGTACTTCCCCCAGAGAAAGGCGCCTTCGCCATTGGGGCGCTGGTACAGACCAACTACGGCAGCCCACAGGAACTAACGATTCTTGGCGTGCCGGTCGGTCGAGAGATTCAACCGCCGCAATCGCAAACGCCACAAGTCGACGAAGGCTCTATCATGATCGTTTTGGCCACCGACGCCCCCCTCGACGCGCGTCAGCTCGGCCGTCTCTGCCGGCGCGCCACGTTCGGCCTGGCACGTACCGGCAGCACCTGTCACGGTGGCAGCGGCGATTTCGTTATGGCCTTCAGTACGACCAATCGCATCCCTGATCGCCCGCCAAACATTGTCGAGCACCACGCTCGCGTCCATGTACAGCCCTTCATGAGTATCCTGGCCCTGGCCGTCGTCGAAGCCGTAGAGGAAGCAATTTACAACAGCCTCTTCATGGCCCACACCGTCACCGGCCGCGATGGCAACACGCGCCACGCCCTGCCCGTGGACGAGGTATTACCCCTGCTACTAGAGGCCGGTATACAACTTGCTTGACTGGTTCGAAGTGAGCGCTTCAGCGCGCAAGAGCGCTAAAGTGCCTACTACTACAAGCCGTCCAAACTAAGCCAGCTCCTTCGCCCGCGCCGCCTTCGCCTGTCCCACGATATCTTCTATCTGGCCCAGGTGGTCGGCGTCATGCTTCAGGCCCAGCAGAAAACGCTCCTTGGGTCCGATGCGTCCCACCCCCTTGTACGGCGAATAGACGTTCTCCAGATGCGGCTTGCTCGGCCACATCTCCAGACTCGCCAGCCGCATGCGGCGGCTCTCTTTCAATCGCTCGCGGCACTGTTCGATCGTCGTCACCGTCTCCCACGGCACTTCCCAACGCGAACGCCCGTGAAAAGGTACGCCACGGGCCAACTCCGCCGCCAAAAAAGCGCTCTCCTCGCCGGATGCCGTGATGTGTACGATGACGTGGCCCAGGGTCCAGGGCATATCCACCTCGGACTCATCGCTGGCGTAACGGTCATAGGCGTCCGGATCTTCTGGCTGAAACACCACGTCCTCGTCGGTGCAATCTTCGATCAGTGATAGCACCGTTTCAATCATCTCGTCAGTCAGATCGCGCAAATCCGCTAGCGTCAGATCGCGCGCCAGATCTTGTATTCGCAATTTCCGCTCTTTTAGTAGTGCAAAGTCAATCAAACTCTTTCCTCCAACTTCTCTTCTCTACAAGGATCGTTGCCATGCCCGTCAACCAGGCTTCGACAACTATCATAATGCGACTCCCGCCATTGGTCAGGATACTTGCTTACAAAACATGTCAACAAGTGCCCGGCGCCTCGTCCTTACAGAATGCTGCCTTAACCAAAAGACATGCGTAAGGAATGCAACGAGGTGCCGGGCACAGAGGCTCTATCCGGCTAATTCATTCATACGCGTTGCCAGCTTTACGTCCAGCTCACTCAAGGCGTCGATGCTATGCGTTTTCAGGCGCACGTTGACCTTGTTCCAGGAGTTAGACCAGTCAGGGTGATGGTCCAGCTTCTCGGCCTCCACGCCCGCGCGCACCATCCAGCCCAGCGCTTCGGAAAAGTCGCCGAACTCAAATGTGCGCCGCAACTCGCCCTCCTCTACACGCCACCCGTCCAGGGAACTCACTGCATCTCGCAACTCACTTTCGGTAAGCGGTTTGGCATTCGGGGCCATTATGAACCTCCTCTAATTCGTCCAACTACGTCTAACCATGTTCATCAATGCGTCGTGACCAGACCGGCCAATGATAACCGGCCGGTTTAAAACCAAATTTCTCGTACAGGCGTCGCGACGGGGCGTTGCTCAGCTGTGTGTTCAGCGATGCCTCCTGCAAATTGTGCCGCCTATAACTATTCAGTGCCGCCCGCAACAATAAGCTGCCGACTCCCATGCGCTGCGCCTCTGGGTCCACCGTCAGCCGCACTAGGTGCCCGGCCTGCTGCACGTCGCTGTCCGAACTGTACTGAAAGCCCACCACGCGCTCCTCCACCTCCGCCACGTGAAAACTCAGCGCGTGCCGCCGCCCGATGCTCAGACTTTCCTCGCTGTGACGCCAGAGCGGATCAAACGCAGCCGCTTCGATCGCTGCCAGTCGCGACAGATCTTCGTCTCGTACCTCTCGCACGCGCACCCGTCCATTATCCGGTATATCCAATGGAATCTCAAGATCTGGCTTCACGTACGTAACCACTTCGTCAATATGCCGGAAACCCAGCGCCTCTATCCACGCTTCCGGCCAGCGGCTGCGCGGCAACCAACCCACCTCCGAAACTCCGCTTGACGCCAGCACCGGTATGCTTTCGGCCAACATCGCTTCCAACAATTCCACAGCCATGTGTCGCCCGCGCAGCGCCGCTACCCTCACCCAGGCGCCCGGCGGCGGATCGGCGCCGACGGCCATGCACCCTTGCAACATTCCATTATCATCCTTATCGTCCTGTGGCGTGCGTTCCACCACGACGAAGCGACCCCGATCCAACCAATAACGCGGCACGCGCCAGTCAACGTGAATATGGTTGTAGGGAGAGTGCTGCATCATCTCCGCAATGAAAGGAAGATCGCGTTCCTCGGCTTTACGGACGCGCAGGTGTTGTTTCTGTAGGTTTGCCATTTCCATAGCGCTATTGTACACTACATAATCACTGTGCGAAGGTCAAGGTTAGCCTGGACCGTGCGCACGAGGAAGGATTGAGACTCGGGCAATGGGTGATCGTGATCGAACGTTAAGCACTACCATCTCCACCCTGCAGAAGCGGTTTGGCGAGGGTGTTATCATGCGCCTTGGCGAAGCCGTTCATCTGCAGGTTGACGCTATTCCCACCGGCTCCCTTGCACTGGACATCGCTCTTGGCGTGGGCGGCGTGCCACGGGGGCGCGTCGTAGAAATCTACGGCCCTGAATCCTCCGGCAAGACCACCGTCTGCCAGCACATCATCGCCG
>CAYSMQ010000215.1:2825-8294 GCA_964432035.1 uncultured Ardenticatenaceae bacterium | reverse complement strand
GTTGTGCTGCAGAAACGACCGGCACACGGCGCTTGATGATGCCGCCTTTCTCCGCGGCAATTTCTGCCACCGTGTCGCCCAGCAGGCCGGTGTGGTCCAGGCTTAGGCTGGTGATGACCGAGACCAGCGGCGTCAGTACGTTTGTCGCGTCCAGGCGGCCGCCAAGTCCAACCTCGACCACGGCGACGTCAACCTCGCGCTGCGCAAAGTGCATGAAAGCCAGCGCGGTGACAAGCTCGAACCACGTCAGCCCTTCTATGCGTGTTGTTACAGGTTGCAGTTCATTAACCAACGGCACAAATGCCTCTGCCGTGATGTTTCCCTGACGGTCACCGGGCGTCATTATGCGGATCCGCTCCCGCAGATCCACGAGGTGCGGAGACGTGTATAGACCAACGCGCAGGCCTGCCGCGACGAGCGCCGTAGCGCACATGGCAGCCACCGATCCCTTGCCTTTGGTGCCCGCGATGTGAATGCTGGGAAACTGGCGGTGCGGTTCCCCTAGAGCGTACAATAGGCGCGCCGGACGAAAGGGATCCATCTTCTCCGGCGCGTAGATCTCAGTCATTTTCCGCTCGTAGTTGACAAACTGATAAAGAAAGTCGAGAGCGGACTCGTAACTATCAGCGGTGTTACGATTAGATTCGCTATGCATAGGCGGCGATTGTAACGAATTCAGGTGTAGCTGGCGATAAGAGCACGTTCCTATGTCCTAGAGAAGGCAGTAGCGTTTCTCAGCTCACCGTTGCCTAGGAAGGAAGAATACATCATGGTTCAGGTAGATAAGAAACCATTCGATATTGATCGCGCGATGCAACTGCTTCGCGAGGCCGTCCGACCTTATCCACCCGCGGCGCTCTTCGCCCTGTATGACGAGGGATATACCTCCCCGTTCGAGCAACTTGTGGCGTGTATCATTTCCATTCGCACGCGCGACGAAACGATGATCGTCACGGCGCGCTCGCTTTTTGCCGAGGCGCGTACACCCGAGGCGATGAGCGGGCTTTCACCCAACCAAATCGACGAGTTAATTAGTGCGTCTTCTTTCCACGAGAACAAGGCACAGCAGATCCACGACATCGCCCGCCAATTAACGGGTGAGTATGATGGAAGCCTGCCCTGCGATGAGGATCTTCTACTTTCCTTTCACGGCGTGGGACCCAAATGCGCCAACCTAGTGTTGGGCATCGCCTGCGACGAAGCGTTCATCGGCGTCGACGTGCACGTGCACCGCGTGACGAATCGCTGGGGCTATGTCAACACAAAGCGACCAAAACAGACGATGACGGCGCTCATGGAAAAGTTACCGCGCGAATACTGGGTAGAGATTAACCGCCTGCTGGTCCCTTTTGGCAAACACATATGCACCGGGCGCCGGCCTCGTTGTTCCAGTTGTCCGCTACTCGAAATGTGTGCTCAAGTGGACGTGGAGGCGCCGCGCTAAACCTTCCGCGAATCTTCGCTTACCATATCGACGAAGTAGCGATGGAGACGGTCGTCGTCCGAGAGCTCGGGGTGGAACGACGTCACCAGCCAGTGGCCCTGGCGCGCGGCGACCGCCGTTCCGTCCTCAAGCCGCGCCAACACCTGGACGTCGCCTTCCTCGACGCTGGCGATCCTTGGCGCGCGTATGAAGACGGCAGGGAAGGGGCCGTCGCCGTTTAGACCCTCAATGTCAAGATCTGTTTCAAAGCTGTCTACCTGCCGCCCGAACGCATTGCGCTCCACGCTGATATCCATGAGCCCCAACAGCGGTTGTTGCAGCCCAATATCGCGGGCCATGAAGATCATACCGGCGCATGTGCCCCATACCGGCTTCGCTCGGGCAAATGTTGTCAGTGGTTCCAGGAGCCCGTATTCCACCGCCAGCTTACCAATGGTCGTACTCTCACCGCCCGGAATAACAAGACCGTCCAGGCCCTCAAGATCGGCCGGCAGCCGAACCTCCACTACGTCAACACCAAGCCGCTCTAAAGCCTTGCGATGTTCAACAAACGCGCCCTGAAGCGCAAGTACACCGATTTTCATGTAGCTACCTCTTTGAAGGGGAACCGGAGACTGGATAACTGGAGAAGGTTGACCGGAGACTAGAGAACTAGAGACTAAATCCAATCTCCAATCTCTAATATCCAGTCTCCAATCTCCAATCTCCAATCCCTACCATCCCCTCACCGCCAACTGCTCCTCTTCCGGCAGAGATGCCGCCGTGCGGCCCACCATCGGTTCGCCTAGATTCTCGCTGACCTTTGCCAGAATTTCGGCGTTGCGGAAATGGGTTGTCGCTTCCACGATCGCTTTGCCGCGGCTGGCGGGGTCGCCGCTCTTGAAAATGCCCGAGCCCACGAACACGCCGTCAACGCCGATCTGCATCATTAGCGCAGCGTCGGCGGGGGTGGCGATGCCGCCTGCGGCGAAGTTAACCACCGGTAAACGCCCCAGTTCTTTCGTCTCTTTCACCAGCGAGTAAGGCGCGCCAATGCTCTTGGCATAGCTCATCAATTCCTCGTCCGGCATGCTCTGTAGGCGGCGGATTTCACCTAGTACTGTGCGTGCGTGGCGCACGGCTTCCACGACGTCGCCTGTACCTGCTTCGCCCTTTGTGCGAATCATTGCCGCGCCTTCGCCAATGCGCCGCAGCGCCTCGCCAAGATTACGGCAGCCGCAGACGAAGGGAATCTTGAAATCATGCTTGTTGATATGGTGCTCTTCATCGGCCGGCGTTAATACCTCGCTCTCGTCGATGTAATCGACCCCGAGGGCCTCCAGGATCTGCGCTTCCACGAAGTGCCCAATGCGCACCTTGGCCATGACCGGAATCGTCACCGCGCTCATGATCTCCTTGATCAGACCCGGATCCGACATGCGCGCCACGCCGCCGTCCGCCCGAATGTCCGCCGGCACCCGTTCTAGTGCCATTACAGCAACGGCGCCTGCTTCTTCTGCAATCACAGCTTGTTCGGGCGTAACCACGTCCATGATCACGCCGCCCTTCAACATCTGCGCCAGGCCCCGTTTTACCTTATCGCCGCCAACTTCACGTTGACCGTTTTTCTTGCCGTCTTCCATTGCCAATTAACCTCCAACCTACAATCGCGAATAGAGTCACAATACCAATACTGATACCTAGATTGTATTCCCGGCATGGGGTTGTTTCAAGACAATTGGACTTATTAATTGCTCCCAAAGTGGATGATTGATAGACCACTAAGCATCCGATTTCTCAGAGAAATAGGATTCTACCTCGCACACGAGTTTTTTGGTGAAGTGCTACGTTTCTCCAGCACAAGCAGATGCGAGATTCCAAGGGTGCGAAACGGCGTCTTTTCCGCAGCGTACAGCACTCGTTTCAGGAAGCGTCCCACGTGAGGCCACCGGGCCTCGATGTTGTCATAGCCACCAAAGATACGGGTGTGATGCACAATTTCCACGGGTAGTTGCCGGAACAATTGGCGAATGTCGCGCGTCGTGTAGGTGCGCACGTGTGGCGCCAGGTGATTTCTAAGCGGCCGCGGCAGATAGTTGACGAAGGGCATGTTGCCAAACTTATAGTCGCCGCGCCAAAAGATGCCGTGTTGTTCCACCGGATACCAGCGGTTGGGGCAGAAGACAACAATGCGCCCTCCCGGCCGGGTCACGCGCACCATTTCTGCTGCATAGCGCCGGTCGTCTTCGACGTGTTCGATAACCTCATTGCTTAGCACGAGGTCGAAGCTGTCCTCTGCAAAAGGTAGACACTCTCCTATGCCCAGGGCCACACCGCTGGCCCGTTCCGCCGCGCGCACGGCGCGGTCGGCCTCCACCTCAAGGCCAAAACGCGCGTCACTATAGGGGGCCAGTGCAGCGAGGTACGTTCCCAGCCCACAGCCGTTATCCAGAATGCGCCCCGCGACATCTGCGTGTTGGCGAATCATTGTCAGCCGCCGTTCCTGACCCGACCGCCACACATAGCCCGGTTCTCCACGCAGCGCAGCTTTATCCGAGTAGCGCTCAGCCACCGGCGACCAGCTCGTCGTACTTCTTGCGCACCTCCTGGAAATCGCGCCAGGTCAGCGATTTCGGACCACCGGGCTGGCGCGACGGATTGCGCAGCAAGTAGGCTGGATGAAAGATGGGAATGACCCAGCGATCATTCCATTGCGTCCACTCTCCGCGCAGTTTCGTTATGCCCGTGCGTCCCAGCAGTGACTGCGTGGCCACATTGCCCGACAACATGATAATCAGTGGATCGACCAGCCGGATTATCTCCAACAGGTAGGGCTTGTAGGCTTCGATTTCCTCGACTGTCGGTTTGCGAAATGCGCGGTCGCCTTCTCCCGGCGGCATGCGAAACACGGCGTTGGTGATAAAGACATCTGTCTCTGGATCGAAGTCGACTGAATCGAGGATTTTATCCAGCAGCTGCCCCGAACGACCGACAAATGGTTTTCCCAGTTTATTCTCTTCGGGACCCGGCGCTTCGCCCACAATCATGAGCCGCGCGCCAGGGTTGCCCCGGTAGATACACATAGTTGTGCCGGCGGAAGCCAGGGGATCATCTTCCATGTCGATCATGGTCGCCAGCAGCTCTTCAAAAGAAGCGAAATAGTGCGGTCGCTCGTCAAATAGACCGAATTGCATAACAGGCCACTCCTCAGGACAAAAATTGACGAGAAAAATGGTCGCTCCGGTAATCCAGAGCGACCATTATTTTAACCAAAAGGAGGCGTTTCGCGTATTATGCTAACAAGATTGGTGTCCGTATCCTACAGGAAGCGCCCCATCATTTCATCAAGCTTTTCACGCGACGGCCGCAACTTTTCTTGCGGCAGACGGGCCAGGGACTCATCAGGCAGGTCCTCCATTTCGGCCAGATTCTCCCGTGAATCGTCGAAATAGATAAGTCCGGTGATGAACTCCTGCTTATCGGCCGCTTCTTCCAACCGCGACATGGCCGTGCGGCGATCGGTCGGATCATAATCAGCTTCTAGCTTGCGCAGCAGGACGTGTGAACCATCATGCAGCTCTACTGGCTTTACCTCGCCCGGCGCATACTCGTCGATCATGATCTCTTCACGAATGGGAATGTAATCCAGTCCATGTAGCGGCTCTTCGTGCTGCTTGCCCCAGGCATATCCCTTCCGCGAGTCGTCGGCATTGTTGAAGGCCACGCAAGGGCTAATGATGTCCAATACAGCCGTGCCACGGTGGCTCAGCGCCGCCTTCAACAGCTCGCGCACCTGTGTTGGATCTCCGGAAAAGCTGCGCGCTACGAAACCGCAACCGGCGACGATTGCCTCCTGGCAGATGTCGATGGGGCGGAACTCGTTAACGCCGGCATACTTCAGTTTTAAACCTTCATCGGCCGTCGCCGAAAACTGGCCCTTGGTCAGCCCGTACACGCCGTTGTTCTCCACTATGTACACCATGCGCACGTTGCGGCGGCACAGGTGTTTGAACTGACCCATGCCAATGCTTCCCGTGTCGCCGTCA
>CAYSMQ010000215.1:0-2815 GCA_964432035.1 uncultured Ardenticatenaceae bacterium | reverse complement strand
GCCGGTGCCGATGGACGGCATGCGTCCATGTAACGCGTTGAAACCGTGCGACATGCCCAGGAAATAGGCCGGCGACTTGCTGGAGCAGCCAATGCCGCTGAGCTTGACAATATCGTGCGGGCGCAAGTTTAACTCAAAGGCGACCTGGATAATCTGGCTAGAAATCGAATTATGGCCACATCCCTGGCACAAGGTGCTGGGACGGCCCTTGTAATCGGTATAGTCAATGCCAATGTCGTTAACTCTTTGGCGACCTCTCGTTCGGGAACTCATGCCTGTCGCTCCTTCTCTTTCTCTGCAATACTTTCTACAATCCAACGCGCTGTCAGCGGAAGTCCGTCCAGGTGCGCCAGTGAGACCAGCTTCGTCGCTATGTCCGGCATTTCCAGCTGTAAGATGCGGTGCATCTGCCCGTCGCGATTCATTTCTACGACATAAACGCGCTCATGGCGCTCTACAAACTCGCGGACCTCGTCGTTAATTGGCAGGGCCCGCAGGCGCAAATAGCTGACGGCGGCGTCTACTTCTTCTAACCGGTCGCGCGCCTCGTCGATCGCCGGGCGCGTACTACCAAAGGCGATGATGCCTACATCAGCATCCGCGACCTCGTCGATGATCGGGCCCGGCACCAGTTGGCGCGCCGTCTCAAACTTGCGACCCAGGCGCGCCATATTATCTAACCAGTCGTCTGGGCGCTCGCTATAAATGGCCTGCTCATTGTGGCCGGTTCCCCGGGCAAAATAAGCCGACATCGGATTTTCGTTACCAGGCAGGGTGCGATAGGCGATACCGTCGCCGTCGATATCCTTATAGCGCGCAAAGCCCTTTTCTTTTACTTCCTCGGCGCTCAGCACCTTGCCACGCTGCAATGGGGCGTCCGGATAGTCGAAACGGTCTGTCATCCAGTTATTCATGCCCAGATCCAGGTCGCTGAGCACCAGCACCAACGTCTGTAACTGCTCGGCAAGGTCAAGGGCCGTCGTGCCAAACTCAAAGCACTCTTTGGGATCAGACGGGAACAAGAGCACATTCTTCGTGTCGCCGTGCCCCAGATTATAGGCAAACGTCACGTCACCCTGCGAGGTGCGTGTGGGCAGTCCCGTGCTTGGTCCGACCCGCTGGATATCCCAAATCACCGATGGTATCTCGGCAAAATAGGCCAGCCCGGAGAACTCGGCCATGAGCGATATGCCAGGGCCGGAAGTCGCCGTCATGGCCCGTACGCCGGCCCATCCGGCGCCCAGGACCATACCAATCGCCGCCAGCTCGTCCTCTGCCTGCACGATGGCATAGGTTGCATTGCCATCTTCATCGTGTCGCAATTCTTTGGCGTAGACCGTGAGCGCGTCGATTACACTCGTTGACGGCGTGATCGGATACCAGGCCGCCAGCCCAAAGCCGCCAAATACGGAGCCCAGCGCGGCCGCCTCGTTTCCCGTAATCAAGAACAGATCCTCGGTCGCATCCATCGCTTCAACACGGAACGGATCCTGTTTCGTGATGTTTTCTGCGGTCCAATCAAACGCCATGCGGATGACTTCCATGTTGGAATCGACGAGTTTCTGGCGACCACCAAAATGGTAACTCAGCGCTTCTTCGATGGCTTCCAGCTTAATATCTAGCAACTGCGCCACAGCGCCCACGTAAATCATGTTTGTGAAGCGATCGCGGAACTTGCCGCGCGCGCCCACCTCGCGCAGACAAACGATGACCGGTATGCCCTACATGACAACGTCGTCGCGTTGCGGCGTGCTACGCCAGTCCGCGTTATAAACACAGACACCACCGCTGGGTAGCTCCTCCAGATCTTCTTTCACCGTCGCTTCGTTAAACGCGACCAAAAACTCCGACGTTTCGCGGCGCGCGACGTAGCCATCTTTGCTCACGCGAATATGGTACCAGGTTGGCAGCCCTTGAATGTTCGAGGGAAATATGTTCTTGCCATTTACGGGGATGCCCATCTTGAATAGGGCCCGCAAAATGGTCAGGTTCGATGTCTGGCTTCCTGTACCGTTCGCCGTGGCAACCACAATGGCGAAGTCGTTAACGCGCGACTGTTCTTCTGTCGCTTCACTCGGAGTTTCCTTAATGACGGGTTGAGTGACACCCATATCGTTTTCTCCTACTTTCTATGCTCTCTCAATGTCAGGGTTTTACCTACGAAGTAGGCCTTTCCCCATTTTCCCACACGGTCGGTCTGACCGTGGGCAGTAGATCAAAGTGCTCGAGCAACAGATGTTGCCCGCGCAGGAAGTCCTCTTCACAAATAGCGTCTACGATCTTCTCGTGATAGTCCCAAACCTCCAACCAATACTGATACGACGCCAGCCGTGTCAGTTCTATGGCCTCGTATATATCCCAATATGCTTCAAGTATGCCTTTTACAAAGGGGTTTTCCAGGCGTCTAAAAATAGTCAAATGTAACTGGCGATGTTCGATGTTAGGAATGAGGACCGGTTCCCCGTGGAGCTTATCCCAGGCTCTCGCCACCAACTCTCTCAGCTTTTCCTTGTCCGCCCCTGTCAGCCGTCTGACGGCCGGCATCCACAATCCACTTTCGATCGCCTGTCGCAGTTCGCTAAAATGCTCAAACTCTGCTTCTCCGCTCGCCAGCCCAAAAAGCACGCTATCACGCGTCACGGGCAAGAAGTCAAACGGTTGCCGCTGCGTGCCCACGCGCGGTTTAACAGAGACCAGTCCCCGACTGCGCGCGACTTCTAACTGCTCGCGTAGCTTACCCACGCTGATGCCAATCTCGCTACTCATCTGTGCCAGGGTCGGCAGCCGTGCGCCCGGTTCAATTTTCTGCTCGATG
>CAYSMQ010000214.1:0-8317 GCA_964432035.1 uncultured Ardenticatenaceae bacterium | reverse complement strand
AAGATACACTTGGTCGTGTCGTCAAACTTTTCGCGATCCTCCGGCGACTGCAACCGCTCGCGTCCGTCCTCCGGCGGTGGATCGTCGTTGACAAAGTAGGGCATGACAGAGCGATAGTGCTCGAAAAATGGCTCCATGTCCACGATCAGATCCTTCAAGACAGGCAAGCCGAGCATGGGCTCTACCTGGATGGAAACCGGATTCTTCCCGTTAGCCAAACGCGCCACCAGCATCTTGCAGGCCAGCGCGTTGCTACCGTTGATAAGCATGTTATCGGAGCCACACACGCCGTGCGCGCAGGAGCGGCGCAAGGAAAGCGTGCCGTCGATGGTCCATTTCACCTGGTGCAATAAGTCGAGCACCGATTCGGTCGGCGAGACGCCCTCTAACGTATACTCGCCCCACCAGGGCGCCGAGTCTTTCTCCGGATTGTAGCGGCGGATGCGCAGGTTGACTGTGTATTCTTTGCCGCCGGCAACGGGTATATTCTCCATTAGTAAACTCGCTCCTTCGGTTCGTACCGGCCTATGACCACCGGTTTGTAATCAAGGCGATAATCTTCGCCCTCTTTGTAGCATAATGTGTGCTTCAGCCACTCCTCATCGTTGCGCTCAGGATAGTCGTCGCGCGCGTGTCCACCCCGGCTCTCCCTGCGGCGCAGGGCCGACAATGTCGTCACTTCCGCCAGTTCAAGCAGGCAACCGAGTTCCCACGCTTCCAGCAAATCGCTGTTGAAGCGACGGCCCGTGTCGTCGATGCCGATATCCGTCTTATAGGAGTCGCGCAATTGGCGCAGTTCTTCCAGCGCGTCCGCCATGCCGTCTTCAACACGGAACACGCCAACTTTAGCCGTCATCAGTTTCTGCATGCGATCACGCAGCTCGTAGGGCGACGATTGGCCGTTATTGGTCAAGATACGATTCATTTCTGCCTTCACTTCGTCGGCGGCGCCATCGGGCAAGGGCAATAGCTCGCTCTCATTGCAGAACTGGGCCATATGCACGCCTGACCGGCGCCCGAAGACAACCAGGTCCACCAGCGAATTTGTGCCCAGGCGGTTAGCGCCGTGCACCGAGACACAAGCCGCCTCGCCCGCGGCGTAAAGGCCGGGTAGCACCGTGTTTTTCTCGTCCAGCACCACACGCCCGTCTACATCCGTGGGAATGCCGCCCATGGCATAGTGCGCCGTGGGCTGCACGGGCATGGGCTCTTTCACCGGATCGACGCCTAAGTAGGTGCGGGTAAAATCGGCAATGTCCGGCAGCTTAGCCTCGATATATTCGGCGTCGATGCGCTTTTCTTCGCCCTCTTTCTCGAAGTAGTGGTTCACCGTCTCCGGGCGGACGTCCAGGTGCAGATAGTTGCGACCGTTAATGCCGCGGCCTTCCTGCACTTCGATGAACATGGCCCGACTAACAACGTCACGGCTGGCAAGATCCTTGATCGACGGCGCGTAACGTTCCATGAAGCGCTCGCCCTCGCTGTTAATCAGAACACCGCCTTCACCCCGCACACCTTCGGTAATCAAGATGCCCAGCTTAAATATGCCCGTCGGATGGAACTGGAAAAACTCCATGTCCTCTAGCGGCACGCCGCGTCGCAAGCATATTGCTGTACCATCACCCGTCAGCGAATGAGCATTCGACGTCACTTCCCAGCAGCGCCCCCAGCCGCCTGTGGCGAAGAGGACGGCCTTGCTGTGAAAGATGTGAAACTCACCGGTCGCCAGTTCGATAGCGACAACCCCGCGCACCGTATCGTCCACACGGATCAGGTCCACGACGTGGAACTCGTCAAAGAAATTGACATCGTTCTTGAGACACTGTTGGTACAGGGTCTGCAAAATCATGTGACCCGTGCGGTCCGCGGCATGGCAGGCGCGCTCCACCGGTCTGCCCGTTTCCTTATTCGTATGCCCGCCAAATCGGCGCTGGGAGATTCGCCCGTTGGGTAAGCGGTCGAACGGTAGACCCATGTGCTCGAGTTCAATTACCGTATCTACGGCTTCTTTGCACATGACATCCACGGCATCCTGGTCGGCAAGGTAATCTGACCCTTTTACCGTGTCATACGCGTGCCATTCCCAGTGATCCTCATTCACATTTCCAAGCGCCGCACCAATGCCGCCCTGCGCCGCGCCCGTGTGCGAACGAGTGGGATAGAGTTTGGATATAACGGCGACGTTAGCGCCTTTACTCGCGTATAGCGCTGCCATCAGCCCTGCACCACCGGCGCCCACAATTACTGCATCAAAGGTATGAACGTTTTCGTTTGTTGACATCTATCTCTATAACCTTTTCCGTCGTCGCGGTTTATGTCCCGCGCTAATTACTGGCGCCAGTCATATTACTGGCGTCAAACGTTGCAATGGCTACCGCCGACCACACGATGGTGATAACCATGAATATGGCCAGGGACCAGCGTAAGACCCTTACCGTGCGCGGGTTATGGATATAATCCTCAAGGACAACGCGTAGCCCGTTGAAACCATGACTAATGGCGAAAACCAGCAGAAACATATCATACGTACGCCAGCCCCATGAACTCCACTGTTGGCGTACGAATTCCAACGTCAGCGAATGTACGTCGTTCAAGATGTGCTGGATCATCATATGGCCAATGGCCAGCACGATGAGGGCCACGCCCGATAGGCGCATGAAAAAATAGCCGTAGCGCTCCAGTTTGCTCCGCGCCTCTAACTTGGCAATGCGCGTGGTCACACCTTCGGGAGCGATCTCCGGTGCGCTCGCAGGTCCGCGTTTCGTGGCAACTGACATGTCAGGCCTCCTCTATGGCAACGGGGGAATAGACCAACAGCTGGCGCCCCAGGCCGTTGGCTCGCCGCAATACGTGATGATGCCCACGAACATGTAGATGCCGATGGGCACAAATGTCACAAAAAACGCAATCCAGACAATCAGGGCGGATCTTTCTTGTTGTAGCCACCACTCCGGCTTGAAATCGAGCAAGGCAATGCGCAACCCGTTAAAGGCGTGGAAAAGCAGCGCCGCCATTAAAAGGATCTCGCCAATGCCAAAGAGCGGATGCTTAAAGAGGTCCACCGTCCATTGGTACCATCCGGGACTAAAGGCCGCGTTTGCCGTATCCCAGACGTGGATAATCAGGTACGCCAAAATACCCAGCCCCGAAATACGGTGTGCCAGCCAACTGTAGTGTCCTAACCGTCCCCGATAGCGAATGCTCTCGCGCACGGTCAGCTTAAAAGATGACATCTGTTCACCCTCCAGGTGGTTAGCTCAGGATTCGAGTGGTTCGATATGGGCGCATTATAACCGCATTTCCGCATGTCGTCATGGCCTCCGTCGCTTGCCTATTCGCCTGCCTATTGTTACACTTTTTTCAATGATACGACCTTTCAGCCTGCGCGACCTGGGGCTGGTGCGCCGTCTCAGCGAGCATGGCATCTGCCTTGATGCTGAGTCCGCGCTAACCAGGAGTCACCATCCTCTTCGGGGGGCTCTTTTTGGCTTGATTGGTAAAAGCGATAGGCCAACATACGTGTGGCGCAGCGAAGACGGGGAAGCCACCGGCTTCATTCAACTGCAGGTCCTATTTGATCTCAGTGCGCGCCTGGTCTTCGTGGCCCTCGAACCACAAACGGACGGTGACGGCAGTGTTGATGCCTTTGATCTGGATGTCTGGTTGCCGTTGCTGGATGAAGTTGTGTCTGCCATCGGCCAGCGTGGCTTGCACAGTCTGGTCGCCGAGGTGGACGAAACGGGCGACGAGCTGGTAGTTTTGAGACGCGCCGGTTTTGCCATCTATACGCGGCAAGATATCTGGATACTGTCGAGCCGGCCCGCCACGGCCTCCGCAGCCCAGTTGCGACCGCACCAACCGGTTGACGATTGGGATGTAGAGTGGTTATACGCCAATACCGTCCCGCCGCTGATTCAGCTTGTGGAACCGTCGCCACCGGATCACGGCGAACTGTGGTTGCTACGCGAAAATGGCGAGCTGTCTGCCGTCGTCCACGCCGCGCGTGACTCAGGCCCTACGTGGCTACAGATCTTCATCCATCCTAACGCATCGGCCCAGGCCGATGATATCGTCGCCGCAGCCGTGCAAATCTGCGAGCGAGACGAGGATTTCCCACTTTACTGCTGCGTGCGCCGCTACCAGAGTTGGCTTCAGAATGCGTTGGAACGAAACGGCTTTCAGCATTTCAAGAGCCAGGCGGTCATGGTGAAGCACATGACAATGCCTGTCGCCAAGAAGGCAGGCGCCCTAGAACGTCTCTTGAACACCCAGACGGTGCGACCAACCACCCTGGTGCAGCGCTACTACCCGCAGTCCGATTCGCAGAACCGCTGGCGCTCGGGAGAGAGAAACGGGCAACTGAGGGTAAGAAAGTTGATAGAACCTTGACCGATAACTTGAATCAGCGGCGGGTCATCGTAACATAAAGAAAAGAGCAAGATCCTTGGGAGATTAACTTACATAAAATATGACGATTGAAGTAGCAGCAACTGAACAGGCGCGCGAAGACCTTAACGCGCTCCTCGCCGTTCTGCCGGTAAGCATCCGGGATCGGCTAGAGGAATTGGGCGACAAACCGGAGCTACTCGAAGTTGTCATGGATCTTGGTCGCCGTCCAACCGCACGCTTCACACACGGTGAAGTAACGTTGCGCGCCGAAGAGGTAAGCAAGGCCGAAATCGACGCGGTGGTCAACCGTATTGGCGAGTTTGATGATGACAACCGCGCCGGTATGGCTCGCACTTTGCACCGTATCTCGGCCATTCGCAATCGCCGCGGAGTCATAGTCGGTCTCACAGCGCGCATCGGTCGCGCCGTTTACGGGACGATTGACATCGTCAATGATCTGGTTGAAAGTGGGCAGAGCATTCTTCTGCTCGGTCGTCCCGGCGTGGGCAAGACAACAATGTTGCGCGAAATGGCGCGGATCCTGGCCGAGCAAAAACGAGTGATTATCGTCGATACGTCGAACGAGATTGGCGGCGATGGCGATATTCCCCATCCGGCCGTCGGTCGCGCGCGCCGCATGCAGGTGCCGCGTCCCTCGTACCAACACGAAACGATGATCGAGGCCGTGGAAAACCACAATCCCGAAGTAATTATTATCGACGAGATTGGCCGCGAACAAGAGGCTCACGCCGCGCGCACGATTAACGAGCGTGGCGTACAGTTGATTGGGACGGCGCACGGCAATACGCTGGAAAATCTGCTCCTAAACCCTACCCTTTCGGACCTGGTAGGCGGCATTGAGAGCGTCACCCTATCTGATGAAGAGGCGCGCCGTCGCGGAACCCAGAAAACTGTTCTGGAGCGCCGGGCCCCGCCCACGTTCGACGTCCTTATCGAAATTCAGGAGCGTCAGCGCCTTGCCGTGCATCGCGACGTAGCAGCATCGGTAGACGCCATGCTTCGTGGCGAATCCATGGATGTAGAAATTCGATTTCGCGACGAAGAAGGTGGGTTACACTTTGAACAGGAAGAAGAACGGCTGGAAGTGCCCGCTATGAGCGGGCGCCGAGGCTCGGTGCCTCGCAACACAGCGCGCACGCCGCGTGGCCCCCGTCGCTCCCAACCGTCTGGCGCCAATGGAGGATCAGATAGTCGCTCAGAGCGTTCAGAAGCGACTATGATCGGCGCCGAAGGGCCGGGACCCAGCCGCAACATATTTCCCTATGGCGTGGCGCGCAACCGCTTGCGACAGGCAGCGCGGAAGTTGGGCGTCAACATCCACATTGTGGACGACGTAAGCGACGCCGACGTCTTGATCACGCTGAAGAACTACTATCGTCGCCGCCGTCGCGTCATTGGCGACGCCGAACAGCGACGCATTCCCATCTACGTCCTGCGCGCCAATACGGTCAACCAGATGCAGAATGCGCTGGTCGAGGTCTTCGACCTGGAGGCAACGACCAACGACCCTTTTGAATCGGCGGTAGCGGAGGCAGAGGATGCCATCGAGCGCATCGCAGCGGGCGAGAGCAGTGTCGACTTATCGCCGGCCGGCTCCTCTATTCGCCGTTACCAGCACCAACTGGCGCGACAGGCAAACCTGGTCTCTCATAGCTACGGAGAGGAACCGGATCGTCACGTACGTATTTTTAACACCCGTCGCAACCGGAGTATGTCCCAGCAGTAACGTGTCGGCCCTGGGCCACCTCACGGTGAGCTACACACGGCAAAACATCAATGTTCATCACCTTTGAAGGGCCGGACGGCAGCGGAAAGACGACGCAAATATCCCTGTTAGCCGACTACTTGAGGCAGCAGGGATATTTTGTTGTAACTACGCGAGAACCGGGCGGCACAGATATCGGCGACCAGATTCGCGGCTGCCTGCATGACGTGCGCAATGTGAACATGACGCCGGCGGCAGAAATTCTGCTCTATTCAGCGTCACGCGCACAGCATGTAGACGAGGTCATTCGTCCTGCGCTAGAGTCGGACGCCATCGTTATTTGCGACCGCTTTGCAGATAGTACAATGGCCTATCAGGGGTATGGGCGCCAGTTGAACCTGGATGATCTGGCCTATATTACGCGCTTCGCCACAGGGGGGTTGCAACCGGATGTCACGTTCCTGCTCGATTTAGAGGTAGAGGAGGGAATCTACCGGCGCGCGTCGGGCGGCGAGGAAATGAATCGCATGGACCTGCAGAAGGCAAGCTTCTACCGGCGCGTTCGCGCGGGCTATCTGAAAATGGTAGCTAACGATCCACAGCGCTGGATCGTGGTCGACGCCGACCGCCCTGTTGACGACGTGCAAGCCGACATCCGCTCCGCGATGCGCGAGCGGCTTAATCTATAGTTTTGTGAAAAGCGGTCGCGCACCCCTTAGAACTCGTCCAAACCGCCGCCCATCGCGCCGGCATCATCGGCCAGTTCTGGCATGGATTCTTCGATCTCCTCCGGCGACTGCCCCTTCTCCAGCCGGTCGACAACTTCGCCGAACTCGTCGCCAAGGTCTTCGCCCATCTCCTGGCTCATTTTGCGCATAAAGCGACCCAGCGCCTTGGGATCCTCTTCGTCGAGACCAGCTAGCGCGCTCTCATCCATCAAGGAGTCCATGCGCGCATCTTCAGATTTGGCCACCGCCACGCGGCCGATCCGCCGCTGCAGGTTGCTACTGCCACAGTGAGTGCAAGTAGGCGTTGCGGTTTCGTATTCGCTGAAGGAGTATTGGTGCTGAACGGTGCGTCGACAATCTAAACATCGAAACACATAAAGAGGCATGGTAATATCCCTTATAACGATTTATCCTTGCTTATAGAATAGATTATCCATTGAAACTCGAAGGTGCAACATTGACGCAGAATAATCCCTACCAGCAGAAACGATACCCACTGCTCATCGTGATTTCGGGCCCGTCCGGCGTGGGCAAAGACACCATCGCCCGTCGCCTGATCGAGCGCCGCCCCGACTCCTTTTATTTTGTGGTAACCGCTACAACGCGCAAGCCACGACCGGGCGAGGTACACGGTAAAGACTACTTTTTCGTCTCCACCGATGAGTTCGCGCGCATGATCGACGAGGACGAGTTGTTAGAGTACGCCCTCGTCTATAATGACTACAAGGGTGTTCCCAAACGCCAGATTCGCGAAGCACTGGAAAGCGGACGCGACGTCATCATGCGCGTCGACCCCCAGGGCGCCGCTACCATACGCAAACTTATTCCCAATGTTGTAACTATCTTTCTCATTGCCGAATCTGAAGAAGCGATGGTTACCCGCCTACGCGAGCGCAAATCTGAAACGCCAGAGGGAATCAGTCTGCGCATTGCCACTGCGCGCCATGAAATGAAACGGATAGAGGAATTTGACTACTGCGTGGTAAATCCTCAGGAAAAGCACGAAGAAGCCGTAAACGCCATTCTGTGTATTATCAGTACTGAAAAGTCCCGCGTGGACCAAAAACCGGTCGAATTATGAGAATTAGCACCATACTTTTCGACGCGGGCGGCGTTCTGGTCGTTCCGCTGGATCCGGTCGCCAATGCCCAACGACGCGATAGATTGGCTCAGAACTTGGGATTTAGCGACGGTGAAGCGATGTGGGAACACTTCTACGGCGGCGACACCTGGATTGCTGCTAAGACCGGCGAAATCGTGCACACTGAGATGTGGCAAACGCTACTCACGCCGTTAGGCGTTGTTTCGCCTGAAGCGCAACAGGAGTTTCTGGCGCAACTGTACGACGATGAGGGTATTCTCCCCGAGATGCGCCTGCTCGTGGAACGGCTGCACGGCGATTATCGTCTGGGCATCCTTAGCAACTGGGACGACCGGCTGGAAGAAATACTGGAAGACGAGCTAGGCATCGCCC
>CAYSMQ010000213.1:0-8343 GCA_964432035.1 uncultured Ardenticatenaceae bacterium | reverse complement strand
GTTGTTTTCAAGGCGATCGGGCACACCGTCGCTATCGCTATCAGCCGTGCCCTCCACCTCATCCAGGATGCCGTCAGCGTCGCTATCGGTGTCCAGGTAGTCGGGCACGCCGTCGCCGTCGGTGTCCAGGCGACCTTCGTCGACGGTGGGAATACCGTCGCCGTCGTCGTCATCGTCTAAGTGATTGTTGGTGTTGTCGCCGTCTGTATCGGCGTTGTTGTCTTCCAGGCGGTCGGGAATGCCGTCGCCATCAGAATCGGCCGAGCCCTCGTCGCGGTCCAGTACACCGTCGCCGTCGCTATCGGGGTCCAGGTAATTGGGGGCGCCGTCGCCGTCGACGTCGGCAGTTCCTTCAATTACGTCGGGGATGCCGTCGCCGTCGCTGTCCGTGTCCAGATAATTGGGCACGCCGTCGCCATCGACATCGCCGTCGCCTTCAACCGATGTGGGGATGCCGTCGTTGTCGTCGTCCGGGTCCAGATAATTGGGCACGCCGTCGCCGTCGGTGTCGCCGTTGTTGTTTTCCAGGCGGTCGCTAATGCCGTCGCCGTCACTGTCCAGGCCCACTTCGGCGGCGTCCTTGATCAGATCGCCGTCGCTGTCAGGGTCCAGGAAGTTGGGGATGCCGTCGCCATCGACGTCATCCGTGCCATCCTCGGCGTCAGGGATGCCGTCGTTGTCACTGTCGAGGTCCAGATAGTTGGGTAGGCCGTCGTTGTCCACGTCGCCACGGCCTTCCACGGCGGTAGGCAAGCCGTCGCCGTCGTCGTCGGGATCCTCGTGGTTATTCGTTCCGTCGCCGTCTGTATCGGCGTCGTTATCTTCCAGGCGATTAGGGATGCCATCGCCGTCGGCATCGGTCGTTCCTTCGGTAGCGTCGCCGATGCCATCGCCGTCGCTGTCAGCGTCAATGTAGTCGGCGAAGCCATCGCCGTCGGTATCATACGTACCCTCGACGCCATCGGGGATGCCGTCGCCGTCGCTATCCTGATCCTGGTAGTCTTTGTCGCCGTCGCCGTCAGCATCGCGTGCGTTCGATTCCTCGCGGTCGTCCAGCCCATCGTTCTCGCTGTCGTCGGTGCCTTCCTCGCTGTCGGGGAAGCCGTCGTCGTCGCTGTCCGTATCCTTATAGTCGGGCAGTCCGTCGCCGTCGCTGTCGTTGGCACCCTCGACGCTGTCGGGGATGGTGTCGCCGTCGCTGTCGTCGTCGAGGTAGTCGGGCAGTCCGTCGCCGTCCGTGTCCGTCGTTCCTTCTGTGCCGTCACGAATGCCGTCGCCGTCGCTGTCGATGTCCAGGACGTCGGGAATGCCGTCGCCGTCCTGGTCGTTGGTATCCGATTCCACACGATCGGGTAGACCGTCGCCGTCAGAATCGCCGTTGCCCTCATCTTCGTCCAGAATCGTGTCGTCGTCGCTATCGGGATCCAGGTAATCCGGTGTGCCGTCTCCGTCGCTATCGCCGTTTCCTTCGTCCACGTCGGAAACGCCGTCGTTGTCACTATCAGGGAAAATGGTGGCGATGACCGTGTTACCGTTGCTCAAATCATCCTTGACCACCAGGCTGATGGTGCGCTGCGTGTTGCTGGGCGAACCGGAGGGGTTATTAAAGCGCACCTGGCCCAGAGCCGTGGCGTAATCGGCGATGGATGCCGTGCCCGTCAGGCGTAAAAAGATGTCGGTGGAGGCAACGTCGAGCGTAATGCCCGCGGGCAGTGCGCCGTCGATGCTTAGCGCGTCGTCTGTCTGTGGCGTGGTGAGCGTAATTTCGGCCTGGCCCAACTCCGCGCTGTCGCCGTCCGTGATCGTCAGGTCCGTGTCGACCACAGCCACGGCCACGGCGCTGCCGTCGGCGGGCCACACGGTCTTATAGTCGCCGCCGGTTGCGCCGGAGCTATTGTCGGCGTCGAGGTCCATGTTGGGACTATGCACGATGCTGTCGTCGGAGGCCACGATGGCGTCGATGATGGCTACGGTGGTCTGACCGTAGACGTAGGTGTCGAGGTAGGCGCTGTTACCCGTGCTCGAGGAGGTGAAATTTCCCCAGGTATGGTGTCCGGCGGAGGTGTTGCTCCAGGCGCCGTCAGGCAGGGTGGAGGTTCCGCCGAGATAGGTGGCGTCGTCCCAGTAGACGCGCACGTCGGTGAACGTGTCGTCAGGGTTCGCCTGGCGGATGGTGAGGCCGTCGGCGCTAGGACCACCACTGGTTTCTACGTCCCAGGAGATGAAGTGGAACTCACCGCCGCGCAGCTTTAGCTGGGCCTGGTAGGCGCCGGCGGACACGATGCTGCCCGCCGGATTGCGCCCATCCCACTGCACGCGGTTGGGGCCGCGCAGGGCGTTGCCCAGCAAGAGGCGGTCGCCGCTGGCGAACTGCCCGTCGCGGTTGGTGTCAATGGTCAGGGCGTATGTGCCGTTGATGTCGGAATCAAACTCAAAATAGCCGGTGTCTTGCACGCCGCTGCTGGCGCCGGGAGAAATGGTTACATCAACGTCTTCGTCGTCGATGAAGCGTAGGGCGCTTGCGATGGGAGGCGTCTCCGGGCGCGGGTCGGCTACGGCGGGGTAAGCTAGATACAGGGGGAACTTATCGGAAACGGTCGCGCTGCTGCCGAAGCTGTAGCCCGAATACGGTGGGTCTAGGCCGAGGTCGTTGGCGTTGAGTGAATAGACGTTGCCGGAGAACTTGTTGAGGTCCAGCTGCCAGACGTAATTGGTGTCGGGCAATCCGCCGGGCGTCATGGCGTAAAAATCGGAGTCAATGGCCCTCGACTCGGCGAAGGAGCCGGTGTTCAGATTGTAACGCAATGTCCACAGACGACCTTTGGCGTCGGTGGGGTCGGGGTTCACGCTGGTGTCGGGCGTGACAGAGATGTCCCAGCAGTAGCCACTACCGTTGATTTGCACGCGCCACGCGCCGGGCTGGTCCGTGACGAATTTGTCAGCGGTGGTGATTGGGGCGCCTAACGTGGGGCAACTGCCCTGGCTTCCTGAGCCGAGCTGCCCGCCGGAACCGGACTGGCGCAGGTTGCCCAATGGATCATAAATTGCATAGCCGCTAAAGGTGCTTTGCAGCGAAACGTTGATGACCTCGCCTGTTGCCAGGATGTCGACGTAAAAATCGCCACTTTGCAGTTGCTGATCGTAATTGCCTATTTGCTCGCCGCCCTCCGCGCGCGCGGCGCCGGGAGCGAGTAAGAAATAGGCAACAAGAGAAAGGAGGAGAAAGAGGGGGACGAGGCGGGATATGCGAGAATGGGACACGACGATGAACCTCCAACTATGCGTCACTGACGCGGGTTATGTAAATAGAAAAGCGGATGCAAGACGCAGCCGGCAGCGCCGGACCACGTGCTGCATGCGGCGCCTACGGCGCCTTTCCGCTGCACGAGTGTTAGCTTTGGTTATAAAACTGAGACGGAAGGGGCTCCCTTACGTATAGAAACTGACCGGTAGCATGCCATAGCGTAGCTCAGTTATATGTGATTCTAGAGCAGGAGACGGGAGGGACAATAGGATAAAGGGGGGAATTGGGGTTGGGGACTGGAGATTGGGGATTGGGCGGTCTGCGGTCTGCGGTCGGGCGTGTATTATATATGTGCTGTTAACGCTGTTTTGGTAGAGTACATACATATCGATCTACTTTCAGGAGTGGTCTAATGCGCAAGGTAGCGTATTTTTTCTTGATTTTGTTCTTTATCGTGGCAGCGTTTGGCGTGTTTGTGTTCGCCACGACGCTGAATACGGCGCGTAATGTGACGGAACCGATCGGCGAGATGGTACAGCGGCTGGTGGTTCCGGCGACGGCTGTGGTCTTGCCCGATCCGGTGCTCATCGTGCAGGAGGTAAAGGACCTGGCGCGGTTGGAGACGGCTTCATACACGTTGGAGAAGGTTGTGCGCGCCGAGCGCGGGCAGGAGGTGCTGTGGGGCGCGTTGGGCGAGACGCTGATATTTGTGGCCCATGGCGAGGTGATTGCCGGCGTGGACCTGGCCAAGATGCAGGAGGAGGACGTGGTTGTCGTGGATCCGGTCACGGTACACGTGCACCTGCCCGAAGCGGAGATATTTAACGTTATTCTGGACAACGAGCGTTCTTACGTGGCCGACCGCGACACGGGGCTCCTGACGCGCGCCGACCCGCAGCTGGAGACGCAGGTGCGCCAGGCGGCGCAAAGTGATTTGGAGGCGGCGGCGGAAGAGTCGGACATTCTGGAGCTGGCCAACGAGAACGCCCAGAATTACATGCGCGGCTTCTTGCAGAACCTGGGCTTCGAGAATATCGTGTTCACGGACAGCACGCCGCCGCCGGCCCCGCCGTTTGAGCAGGAGGTTCCGAAAGGGTTTTCGCTGACGCCGGCTGCGCCGTAGCGTCCCGCAAGCCGGGAGGCATGCGCTACATTCCGCAAGCCGGGAGGGGCGCCACGTGTCACATTCGCTATTTGAAAATCGCCGGCAACCAGTTTCGCCACGGTTCAATAACCGTGACCACGGCTTCCGCGCCGGCGACTGGGTCTCCTTCGGCGAAGGAAGCACCGTAAACGCTGTTGGTGATGATCTCTGTGGCGCGTACCGAGAACTGCACTTGCGCCTGCGACTGAGCGGGCAACGTACCCACCGTCCAGCTTACAACCGAGCCGGAGACGAGCGTACCGCCGCCCAGGTATTCTGCGCCCGCGGGCAGCGCGTCGGTCACCACCACGGACGTGGCGGGAGCGTAGCCGCCGTTGCTGATGGTTAGCGTGTAGGTAAAGGGCGCGCCGAACGCGGCGTTGCCGGGCCCGCCCTTGCTGATGTCCAGGTCGGGGAAACTATCTATCTCGGTGACCACCGGCAAGGTTGCCGTCACCGGCTGGCCCTCGGCAAAGGAAAGTCCATAGGCGCTGTTTGTCACCGTATCCGTTGCTCTGACGGCGAATTGCACTTGCGCCTGCTGTCCGATGCCAAGCGTTCCCACCGTCCAGCTGACAACTGAGCCGGAGACGAGCGCGCCACCATTAACGTACGCTGCGCCCGCGGGCAGAACGTCGGTTACCACGACCGCGGTAGCCGTCAGCGACCCGCTGTTGCTGATGGTTAGGGTGTAGGTGAAGGGCTCGTTGGACTCTGCAGTCGCCGGCCCGCTCTTGGCGATGGCCAGGTGCGGAATGCCCAACGGTGTAGAAGGCTGGAAACCCAGAACGCGGTTGTTTGTGGTATCGGCAAAGAAGAGGCGGTTGTTTTCGTTGTCGATTGCCAGGCCGCCGGCAAAGGCGTCAGAATCAATGCGATCGGCGGCGAGACCGGGACCTGAGCTGGTAAAGTTAGGCTGTCCCAGAACATAGTCGGCCGGCGCGCCGTCAGGTAAGGAAACAGCGTCATTAAATATCAGGATGCGCTCATTTTGATCGACGTCGCTTACATACAGGCGACCGCCAATGTCCGTTTCCACGCGCGCCACAGGGCTCATGCCACTTTGCGTTGTGGCCACCGTGTTGCTGGTGAAATCTGGTTGTCCCAGGACACCGTCGGCGGGCGCCCCATCGGCTTTATTAGATGCATCGTCAAAGCGCAGTACGCGGGCGTTGAAGCCATCGGCGACAAAGAGGCTGCCGTCGTGTAAGGCCACGCCGCGCGGACCATGCAGGCCACTCTGGGTGGTAGCTACCGTGCTGTTGGTAAAGTTGGGCTGTCCCAGGACGCCGTCGGCGGGTGCGCCGTTGGCCTTGGCTGCGGCGCTATCGAAGCGCAGCACCCGGTGGTTACCGAACTCCGATACGTAGAGCGTTCCTGTCGAATCGAGTACCACGCTTGTTGGAAAGGCCATCCCCTCCTGTGTGGTCGCTTGCACATTGCCGGCAAAGTTGGGCTGGCCCAGCACCCCGTTGGCGTTGGGTTGGTTGCTGGTAATGGTGTAGGCGGCATCGAACCAGAGCACGCGATTATTGGCAAAGTCGGCAACCCACAGGCGTCCTGTATTATCCACAGCCAGGCCATTGGGGTTGCTGAACGTGAATTTTGTCGTGCCGGAAGCGCCGCTGGTGAAGTCCGGCTGACCAAAAACCAGTTCGGCATCAGGCTGGTTGGCAGTGATGGGGTAGGTATAGCGTAGCACACGGTTATTTACGCCGTCAGCAATATACAATTTGCCATGCTCGACGTCGATGGCCACGTCTGCCGGGAAATTTAGCGTGTCCGTCGTCACACCCGGGAAGCCGGTTGTGAAGTCCGGTTGGCCAATGACCACGTTTGCTGCCTGCCCGTTGGTCCAGGGCTCTGCGGCATGAGCCAGAAAGTTAAAGAGACTGACGAGGATGAGCGTGGTGAACAGGGCGATGAGTGCAGGGGCTGAGCGATGCATCGTCGTTTTCCTTCAGTATTTGGTTGACAGTGGTGCCTGGGTGGCAAGCGAATGTTCCTGAAACAGGGTATCGTATTGGAAGGAGGAGGTCAAGGTTTGCTCAGGGCCGCCGGGCCATGTCGGGGAGGCCATGCGCTACATTCCGCAAGCCGGGAGGCGTGCGCTACACACACTGAAAACTGTGCAATAAGATGTATCCTCCGATACCTGGACATGGTTGTGAACATTGTTACAATCAAGGTACGATACTGACGTCCAGAATCAGGAATCATTGAATGCAGTTTCAGATAAGGAAACGGGCGGTCTTGTTCGACGCGGCGGGGTTATTGTGTCCGTAAGCACGCGAGAACAGCGTAGCGCGCGCGGACCGTTGGCGCAGACGAAGAGCGGCTGGCGTGAATTCTTACAGATGCTGGTCGTTTTGTTCAAGCTGCGCATCGTGGCCTTGTTGCTGATGGGCGCGGTGAGCGGCGCATTTTTGGGCGCGCAGGGCCGGCCGGGTATTGGCCAGCTGGCGTTGCTGCTGGTGACGGGGGGCATGGCCGCAGCAGGCGCCTCGGCGCTGAACCAGTATTGGGAGCGTAAGTCGGATACGAAGATGAGCCGCACGCGACTGCGGCCCCTGCCCAGCGGGCGCATCGAGCGGCCCCGGTTGGTGGTGGCTGTTGGCGTGGCGCTGGTCCTTGTGCCGTCGCTATTGGTGGCGCCTTTTAATCGGGCACTGGCGTTTTGGCTGCTGGCGGGCGCGATCATTTATGTGGGCATTTACACCATCTGGCTCAAACCGCGCACGTTGCTGAACATTGTCATCGGCGGCGCCGCGGGCAGCGCGGCTGTGCTCAGCGGCGGCGCGGCGGTGGGCGCCTGGCAAGATCCGGCCGTCATCGTCCTGTCTCTGGTCGTCTTTCTGTGGACGCCGTCCCATTTCTGGAGCCTGGCGATTCTTTATAAGCGTGACTATGAGCGGGCCGACGTGCCCATGCTGCCGGCGCGCACGACGCCGCGCGAGGCGGCGTGGTGGGTGCTGTTGCACACGGGCGGCGCGGGCATCGCCGCGTTGCTACTGACGTTTAGCCCGGTCCTGGGCTGGATCTACTTCTTGCCCGTGCTGGGCGCCACGGTGGACATGGTCTGGCGCAACGTGCGACTGTTACGCGATCCACACCCACGCGTGGCGCGCGGCCTATTCCTGGCTTCCAACGTGTACCTGACGGTGGTGCTGGTGGCGGCGGTGGTCAGTAGCGTGGTGCACGGGTTGCTTTAGGCGCCCAAAGGCAATTACTCAGCCGGGCGGATGTTCTGGTTGACGCGGAAGAGATTCTCCGGATCATATTTGGCTTTGATACGCGCCAGCCGCGGGTAGTTGTCGCGATAAGCGGCCCTTACGCGATCCTGCCCTTCTTCCATCATCATGTTTACGTAAGCGCCGCCGGCCGAGAAGGGATGTAACGCCTGCCAGTATTCCTTGGCCCATTTTTTCATGCGCCGGTTATTGGCCGGATCGGGATCGACGCCGACGATGACTTCGGCGAAATTGGCGTCCCGGTAACTCCAGGCCGTGTCATTGCGGCCCACGTTGTGCGCGGCGCCGTTAATGGGGTAGAGGTGCATGGTGGAATGAGGCGTGGCCAACTGCGAGCCGTGTTTCATGTGCAGGTCGATGACGTCATCGCTCAGCTCCGTGAAAAAGTCGGCGTTCCAATACCATTGCAGGCCCGGCGGATAGATGCCATCGAAGAGGCTTTGCAGGGCGGGAAACGGGATGGGGCCCGCGAAGTCCATCATCAGAGGCGCCACCTCGCGGATCGGCTTGAACACCTCCTCTGCTTTCTCCAGGCCACCTGTGTAACACCAGGTGATTACGGCCGCTTTCTTCATATGGTGTTCCTCTGGGAACATCTCGATAGGAGGCACGTTGTGGAATCCAAACCACCCGTTGATGTCTTCTGGGCCCGTCAGAATAAGATCGCGCCAGTAGCGCAACACAGTGCGCGCGTGTTCCATGGG
>CAYSMQ010000212.1:7222-8362 GCA_964432035.1 uncultured Ardenticatenaceae bacterium | reverse complement strand
ATGGTCAGCCGCAGGCGCATCCCGTCTGGTGCGATTTTGACGGCGACTACGTGCGCGTGAACACGGCCAAAGGCCGGCAAAAAGATTTGAACCTGGTGCGCGATCCGCAGGCCACGCTGTTGCTGGTCGATCCCGACAATCCATTCTTCTGGATGGAGATCCGCGGCACAGTTGCCGAGCGCATCGAAGGCGGTCCGGCGGAAGATCACATTGATAGTCTGGCGAACAAGTATCTGGGCAGGGAAAGCTATCCGTCGCGCCAGGAAGGCGAGGTCCGCGTGATGTACAGGCTAGAACCCGAGCGCGTTCTGGCAAGCGGCAACGGCAACTAAACGTTATGGGCGCAAAGACCTGTCAGGTTTTGGAAACCTGACAGGTCTGAACCGGATCAGGCCTTTTAGACAGCAAACATCGAAGACTCAGCAAACAGCAAGAAACCATGAACGATATGCAACTAGCCCCGGCCAGCCTGGTCCTTTACAAACAAGACGCCGCGCGCGTCATGAGTACGGGGCGAAAAAAGATTGAAATACAGCGCCGCGATGGGGAGACGGTAAACGTGCGCCACAAGGACGTGATGCTGCTGCATCCAGGTCCTTTGAAAAGCTGGAGCCAGCTGAAAAATGCGCCGACAGGTGAAGTGAAAATCGCCTGGGAGTTGCTGGCAGGCGCCACGACCACGCTGCCGGAGCTGGCGGAACTGGCCTATGAACGTTATACGCCGGAAAGCGCCTGGGCCGTGTGGCAGCTGGTGGATGACGGCCTGTACTTCCACGGCACACCTGAAGAGATCGTGGTGCACACCGCCGGCGAAGTACAGGCGGAACAGGAAGCGCGCGCGGCGAAAGAAGCACAGGAGAAAGCGTGGCAGGCGTTCGTGGAACGAGTGGCGCGGGGCACGTACGCGCCGGAGGACGAGCAGTTTTTACGCGAGGTGGAGGAGCTAGCTTACGGACGCTACGAGCAGAGCCGCGTGATGCGCGACCTGGGTCGGGCCGAGACGCCGGAAAATGCACACGCCTTTTTGTTGGAGCTGGGCTATTGGTCGCCTCAGGTAAATCCTTACCCGGTGCGCCTGAGCGTACCCACGGTTTCTTCACAGGCGCCGGTAGAGGTACTGGCAGAGGAATCACGCCAGGA
>CAYSMQ010000212.1:0-7122 GCA_964432035.1 uncultured Ardenticatenaceae bacterium | reverse complement strand
AGGCGAGAGCGTGTGGGCGCCATAAACATCGACCTGCCCGAGGTGAAAATCCGCGTGGTCGATGGCCAAGTGGTTATCAAACCCTTGCCCAATCTGCTCAGCCGCAACCTGGTACGCGAAGCCATGTTGCTCGCTGGAGAAGCCGTGGCGCAGTTCGCGCAAGATCACAATATTCCCATTCCCTTCACCGTGCAAGACCCGCCCGATGAGCTGGAAGACGATCCGGGCGGGCTGGCGGGGCAGTTTGCCCTGCGGCGCACCTTCAGACGCAGCCAAGCCAGCCTGACGCCGGGCGCGCACGCCGGATTGGGATTGCCCCACTACGTGCAGGCGACCAGCCCCCTGCGTCGCTATCTGGATCTGGTTGTACACCAACAGTTGCGCGCCTTTATCGATGATGCGCCGCTGTTAGATGAGCAAGAAATCACGGAGCGCGTGGGCGCGGCGCAGGCCATGCGCGGCGACATGCGTTACGCCGAACGTTTGTCGAATGAACATTGGACGCTGGTGTACCTGCTGCAAAACCCCAACTGGCGCGGGGAGGGCGTCATAGTCGAGCAATATGGAAAGCGCAGCAAGGTGCTGATTCCGGCGCTGGCTATCGAAACGCAGATCTATTTGCGGGGCGACGCCGGCTTAAATGACACCGTTATGTTGGAAGTTGCCGGGGAGGATGCCATCGACCTGGCGCAGCGCACGGCGACCTTCAAAGAAGTCTAAGTCAACTTGACTTTGCCAGTAGTTGTTCGTAAAATAACTAGTAGTTATTGATAGAACAACTATGGTGCAAGAGATGGCAACTGAGACGCTGCACGAAGCGTTGACAGAGATCGGATTTACAGAGTACGAGGCCAAGGTCTATCTGGCCCTCCTCGAAGAAAACCCCAGCACAGGCTACCAGGTGAGCAAGGTGTCTGGCGTTCCCCGCTCCATGGTCTACGAGGCGCTGAAGCGGCTGCACGGGCGTGGCGCGGCCTTAGAGACAATTGAAGGGCGCTCGACGCTTTACCGCCCCGTTCCGCCGGACGTCCTGTTAGATCGCCACGAGAGCGAACACCGGCGCCTACTGCAAACACTACGCGCCGGATTGAGCGGCATCTACCAGGCTGACGGAGACGACCGCGTGTGGACCCTCAGCGGTAAACCGGCAGTGATGGCTTACGCCCAGCAGATACTGGACGAGGCGCAATCCGACATCTATATGGTGCTCACGGATGCCGACCTGGAAGCGCTACGCGCACACATTGTGGCAGCGCACGAACGGGGCGTGCCGCTGAATGTCCTGTTGACTGGCACAGCATCGTTGGATTTGGGGCGGGTGGCGCGCCACCCGCCGCTAGAGAGCGAGTTGCAGGAAGTAACGACCATGATGCTGGTCGCCGTAGATGGCGGCGAGATGCTTGTGGCCAGCGCGGCGGCCCACGGCGCCATGAACGCCACCGTGACGCGCAATCCGGATCTCGTTTTTCTGGCGCGCCAGTTCGTATGGATGGAGTTATTTACCCAACGTGTCTACGCGCAACTGGGCGCCGATCTGCTCGAGCGCCTGACGCCCGAAGACAGAGAAATATTTGAGAGTCTAAATAATCATGGGTGAGCCAACAGTTTCTTCCAAAACGATGACAACGCCGTCCCCAAGACAGAAGCCGGCCGGCGATGAAAATGTTCCTCTGCGCAAGCGGCTACTCAGCGAACGCGTAGAGGCCATCGCCACGGTTATCACCTTCGTGGCCATGATCGCCGGCTGGTTGAGTGAAGGCCAGCTGCCCCCTGTGTGGACCACGGTCTTTTACGCCATCGCTTACATTGCCGGTGGCATTTTCGGATTGCAGGCAGGTCTTGAATCACTACGCGAACTGCGCATTGACGTCGATCTGCTTATGATCCTGGCGGCTGCCGGCGCTGCCCTCGTAGGCGCGCCGCTAGAAGGCGCCGTCTTGCTGTTCCTCTTTTCCCTTTCCAACGTGCTGCAAAATTACGCGCTCGACCGCACGCGCAACGCCATTCGCGCCTTGATCGCCCTGCGCCCCGAAGAAGCACTGGTGCGGCGCGGGGATGAACTTGTCACCCTGCCCCTGGAAGCCATTGCATTGGGTGACACGATGATAGTGCGCCCGGGAGAGCGCCTGGCTCTGGACGGCGTCGTGATTTCCGGCGAGAGCAGCGTGGACCAGTCGGCGATCACGGGCGAGTCGATTCCCGTCGCAAAAGAGCCGGGCGACACTGTGCTGGCGGGCACGATCAACGAGCGTGGCAGCATTGAAGTGGAAGTGACGCACCTGGCAGAAGACACGACGCTGGCGAAACTGGTGCAGCTGGTGGAAGAGGCGCACAGCGAGAAAGCGCAAACCCAGCGCTTCATCGAAAAGGCGGAGCAATATTACGCGTTAGGGGTAATCGTGATGACTATCGGCGCTATCCTGGTGCCCATCAGCATGCTCGGCGAGGCCTTTCAGCCGGCCTTCTACCGCGCCATGACGCTTATGGTCGCCGCCTCACCCTGCGCACTGGTGATCAGCACGCCGGCGACGGTGCTTTCGGCGATTGCCAACGGGGCGCGGCGCGGGGTGTTGTTCAAGGGCGGCGTCTATGTGGAGCGCGCGGCCGAGATTAAAGTAGTGGCTTTTGATAAGACGGGCACCCTGACGTATGGTCAACCGCGCGTGACGGATGTGCGCGTGTGCAACCAGGATTGGCGCGGGGACGAGGCGCAACTACTGACTCTGGCGGCGGCGGTGGAATCGCGATCGGAGCATCCCCTGGCAGAGGCTGTGATCGTGGCGGCGCAGAAGCGGGGCCTTTCGTGGCCCGACATCGACGGTTTCCAGTCAGAAACGGGTAAGGGCGTGCAGGCGCGCGTGGAGGAACGGCAAATCGCCGTCGGTAATCCACGCTATTTTGCCGGCTACCGCTCGAACGGTTACCCCAAAGCGTCGCAAGTCGTCGAGGAGCTGGAGGCCGAGGGCAAGACCTCGATCATGGTCGCCGAGTTAAACGGCGACGGCACGGCGCACATGCTGGGCGTGCTGGGTATCGCCGACGTGTTGCGACCGGACAGCGCCGACGTCATCCGTCGCCTCAAGTCGCTGGGTGTAGAACACGTGATGATGTTGACTGGTGACAGCGAAGGCGTGGCGCAGGCCATTGCCGGCGAAGCGCACGTGGACGCCTTCTATTCCGAGCTGCTGCCCGAAGACAAGCTGCGTATCCTGAAGGAGGTTTCGGCGCGCTATGGGCCGGTAGCCATGGTCGGCGATGGCGTCAACGACGCGCCGGCATTGGCCGCGGCCGATATCGGCATCGCCATGGGCGCGGCGGGGACGGACGTGGCCCTGGAAACAGCGGACATTGTGTTAATGGCCGACGATCTGGCGCAACTACCATACGTTATCGGGCTCAGCCGCAAGACGCGGCGCACGTTGATCCAGAACCTGGCCTTCGCCCTGCTGGTCATTGCCGGGCTCGTGGGTGCCGTGCTGGGCGTGGGACTGACACTTCCGCTTAGTGTGGTCGGACACGAAGGAAGCACGGTGTTGGTGTCGTTGAATGGGCTACGGTTGTTGGGTTATAAGGGCTGAGCTTGGCGGGTTTCAAGCGGCTATACCCTACGATAGACCATCCTCTATATCCGCCGACACATGTGACGCGCCGTATGGACCGGCATAATTGCTTATCGAGTCGATGGCAGATTAACTTGGGAGACTTCGCCATGAAACGTTTCTTGCAGAGCGTCGCACTCATGTTCTTGACAGCCGATTCAGTATTGTTGCTGCTATTTGGTCGCCGTTGGGTGCGTTTCACGCGTTTTGGCCCGCCCGGCAGCGACTACGTTCGCTTGATGACCTGGTTTCTTGCCTTACCCGAGTGGAAGCTTCGCGCTTTTGGCGCGCTGGAGGGTCTGTTGGCGCTGGTTCTGTTCAGGAAGTGGGAGCCACCGCAGCGCCATGGGAGCCGGTAAGTTTCGTCACCATACGCGTAGAGACAACCTACTAGAATAACCCCTGGGCGCAGGAGTGTTCTCCGTTTTGTCTTCATAACCACTCATCTTTACCGTCGATCGACATAGTATTGATGAGCCATAGATTAGTCTACGAAAGTACTCTCTCGAGAGTAGTACTTTCGTCCTACCCGCACCATGCCTCCGGATTTGTTACTATTCCGCCGTTGTTCCTCGGCCAAAAATCCACACCAGGAAAGAGGTGGATCTCAATCCAAGGAGGCAAAAGATGTTTTTTTCACATTGCCGTATTCGATACGCGCCCCTGTTTCTCGCCAGTTTCTTGCTCCTATCGCTTGTGGGAAAGCCACACTCCGCTCCCGTACAGGCGCAGGCTGATAGTGACTCCGGTACGGTCGATTTCGAAGGACAACCGGATGACTTTTATGCTCATTTACCGGTTTTCGCAAGACCCGCAGCTCCACAAAGCGGCAGTATGTGGGTGTCGCCAGAACAGCTGGCAATCCTGCCCACGTCTGGACCAGCGTGGAACAATCTATTCGAGGCCGCACAAGAAAACACAAGTAATCCCGACTTAAGCGATCAGGATGATAAGACAAACGTCTACGTTCTGGCCAAAGCGCTCGTCTATGCGCGCACGGGTAACGACGCCTACCGTGAGCAAGTCATGGAAGCGCTCCGGGCCGTTATCGGAACAGAAGAAGGCAGCCGCACGCTTGCCGCCGGCCGCAATCTGCCGGCGTTTGTTATTGCCGCCGACTTAATCGATCTTTCATTTACGCCCAGCATCGACGCAGAGTTCCGCGTTTGGCTCCACAGATTACTGTCTGCAAATCTGGACGGCGACACGCTACGCTCAACACACGAAACGCGCCCCAACAATTGGGGCACCCACGCCGGCGCGGCGCGCGCCGCGATTTCCCATTAACTCGACAACCACGATGAACATTCGCGAACGGCGCAGGTATTCAAAGGCTTCCTCGGCGATCGCAGTTCGTACGCCGGATTCAGATTTGGCGATCTCTGGTGGCAATGCGATCCTCAAAGACCCGTGGGCATCAATCCGGCCGGCTGCACCCGCAATGGCCATTCGCTGGACGGTGTTGTGCCCGACGACCAGCGGCGAGGCGGCAATTTTAACTGGCCGCCGCCGCGGGAGAACTACGTTTGGGAAGGCTTGCAGGGCTCCATTGTCCAGGCGCAATTGCTGCATCGGGCCGGCTACCCGGCTTGGGACTGGGAAGACAAAGCCTTACTACGCGCCGCGCGGTGGCTACATGACTATGCTAATTACCCGGCCGACGGCGACGACGAGTGGCAACCGTGGCTAATTAATGCGGTCTACGGCACGAACTTCCCCACAGAGCTACCGGCGCAACACGGTAAGAATCTGGGATGGACGGACTGGACGGCGCCGCTGCACGCGCCTTAGTCGCGAGACTTGACAGGTTTTGGAAACCTGTCAAGTCTGGTCGCTGAGGAACGACACATTGCAGTTGAAAGAATCAAAAAGGAGCGACCGGCGCACCGGTCGCTCCTCTATTACCATAAGATTAGATACGGCGTTAGAGACGGTCTCTTAGGGTCTGAAGATGACGGGCAGGTAGATGAGGGCTTCTTCCTCCTCTACATCCCCGTCGTCCTCAATCGTCAACGTTGCCGTGCTGGGCGTACCCAATGCCGCATCGTCGGGATTGCTGAGCGTCAGGATGACTGTTTCGTCCCCTTCGGCAAAAATATCGTTGAGAATAGTCACTGTAAAGGACTTGGACGTTTCGCCGGCGCCGAAGTCCAGCGTGCCGCTGGTGGCCACGTAGTCGCTTCCGGGCGTTGCGGTGCCGCCGCCGGTAGCATAGTCAACTGCCGCCGTCAGCGCGGATTGCCCACTTAGCTCAACGGTGATAAGCGCCGTGCCTGCGGCTTCGTTTACTGTGTAGTCGGTCATACTGAACTGCACGGCCGGCTGCGGATCATTGTCTGCGATGGTCAAGACGGCTTCGCTGGGCGTGCCCAAGGTGGCATTTTGCGGACCGCTCAACACGAGATTGACCGTTTCGTTCGGTTCGTAAACTGCGTCATCCAAGATTGGCACATCGAACGTCTGTGTCGTCTGACCAACATTGAATGTCACTGTGCCGTCTGCCGGCGTGTAGTCCGAGCCAGAGGTGGCCGTGCCGGACGCCGTGGCATAGTTGACGTGGACGGTTTGGCCTGAAACTTGGCTAAGTTCAACTGTGATAGTGGCCGTACCGCCGTCCTCGTTCACGCTGTAAGCAGCCTCGCTAAAGGCGACGCCGGGCAAGGAGGTCGCTACACCGGTCTCGAAAGTCCAGGTCTCGGCTTCGTACAACGCCTTGCCGCCCTCATCTTGCATGCCGGTCGTGATGTTGACCGTATAGACGGTATTGGGGCTTAGCGGCGCCGCGGGTGTAAAAGTTGCCGTGCGCGTGGCGGCGTCATAGTCGATGGTTCCGGCAATAGGTCCGCCGCCGCCCTCCACGGTGAAGTTATTGGTATCCTCCACTGTGGGAACGCTCATGTTTTTGCTGAACTGGACGCTGATCGTAGAGGCAAGGGCAATATCCGTTGCCCCGACTGCAGGCGAGCGGTTCGTAACGACCGGCGGCGGATCGCCGATGACATTGTGTCCGTAGACGCGTCCATTATGATCGTCGTGAGCCAAAACAACCAGGCCCTTGGTTGCATCTACGTTGTGTTTACTCGTCGTGGCGCTGTCAAAGTTGTCATAGGTACCAGCCTCGTCTTCAATAAACTCCGTGCCACAATCTCCCGGCGCGAATGACATGTTGCCAAGGTTTGGCGTAATTGCCGCCGTCTTGTAGCATATCTTGCTGCCTTCGGGTTTACCTGTGACGAAGATATAGACCTGGTTGTTTGCTTCGTCAACCACCATGATTGGCCGTGTGTCGTTATGCTCTGTCGCGCTGTATTCGTGGAACGCAGTTGTTCCGTCCGTATCACGCGTGACCATGCCGATGAGCGGCCCACCGGCATTCTCATCCCCCTTGGTCTTGACAGCGATAAATATCTGTCCAGCGCTATTGGCCTTGACGTTGATGTGATCGTCGATTCCTTCGGGGATACTTACGGCTTCCACATCCCAACCATCCGTACTGTCAACTGGCATTCCAGAAATACGTTCG
>CAYSMQ010000211.1:0-8400 GCA_964432035.1 uncultured Ardenticatenaceae bacterium | reverse complement strand
GTGCACCTCACCATCTGGGTGCCCGGTCCCGACCGCACCATCATCTTCGACGGAAACAGAGTGCCCGAGGGCACGACGCAACTCGTCCAGGTCTGGGCCGCACAGTACGATTGGGAGTGCACGGTTGACGGGCTTGCCTATGGCAACGTGTCTGGTCTTGCCTGTGAGGATGCCAACCCGCGCCCCGCGTCAGAGCTACGGCTATACTTGAATCAAAGGCGCGAAAATACGGCGATACCCACCGAAATGGCCCACGACTTTACCCTGGATTTGAGTGGTCTTTCGGCGGGCGCTAAGGAACTGCAGCTGCGCGCCTACAATGAAGAAGGCTGGTTTGCGTCTGTCGAACAAAATCTGATCCTGGAACGGGGGACGCCCCAACTGCGCATAGAGCGCAACGTCGCTCGCCAGGGCAATCTCTTTACGGTTGATCTGACGATCCACAACGACGGCGACGGTAGCGCCCGGATCCATGAGATAGAGGATCTTGTCCAGGGGTTTGTAGCCATCAATAAGAATACCCAGCCGGGTTTTGCTGTGACGGCCGGCGGCTATTATTCTATTACAAGCAAGTTTGACAACTGGATAAACAGCGATGAGCCGTCCGTGGTTATCGACTTCGTGGGCGGCGGCGACGATTACCTGACAATAGCACCGGGAGGCAGTTTTTCGGTAAACTACGAAGCGATTCCCGTAATCTACCAGGGTCCGAACAGCTATGACCACCATATTGGCGTTGACGATGAGGCTAACCGCAGCACGATTCGCTACACCTACGCTGGAGCGGGGCAAATCGTGGACGTGCCGTTCACCGCTCAGGGTAACGCCGTCACGGATCCGGTCCTCGGCGGCGTCGTGCCGCTGGAGCAATCGGTGGTCGCCGCCTTCGCCAGCGCAGATTATCTGCTGGCGACCAGCCCCTACCGCCTGAGCATCAAGACCGCGAACAACGACCAGATTCCCGGGTTGCTCAACGACATGGCCCGCCTGGCGCGCGCGGCCGACGGTGTGATCGCAGTAACGGGAATCGCGCCGCCCTACTTCATCATCGACGACTTGCTGGAGCCGGATGGCTACTGGTACGAGTCGCTGCATCCCAACTTCCGCCAGGCCAAGGGCGGCTACGTGCTCTTTGTGGGCGAGGACGACGTGGTGCCTACACAGGACGCCGGCTGGGGAGTGGAGTACAGTGACCTACGCTATGCCAGCACCGGCGGCGCCGCCCGACCAGAGCTGATCGTAGGTCGCGTCATTGGCAATGATACCGCTGCCCTACGCAAACCGATTCAGACGGCTGCCAATTTCCACGAACACGGCGTTTTCTTCGACAACAGTCATGCCCTGATGTGGAGCGGTCGGGCAGAAAACGAGGGTATTTACTGGGACGACGTCAAAGCGATGGACAGCCGTCTTGACGACACTGCTCTGGTCACCCGTTTCCGTGGCAAGGATTACGACAGCACTGCTGAATTGTTGCCCGTCCTGCAACAGAATAGCGCCGGACAAGACTGGCTCATCTACCGAGGCCATGGTGGTCGCACCCAGTTCGGCTACGACAGCGATAATGCGCTCGTCTCGAGTGCGGTTAGCACGCTCGACCTTAGCAGCCGCCCGGTCGTTTTGGCTCTGGCTTGCACCACCGGCGATTATGCGGGCGGCACAAACGGCATTGCCGAAACGTTCCTGAACCAGGGCGCGGCCGTCTTCATTGGCAGCATAGAAACCTCGAGCACCAATCGCAATAGTGACGCCGCTCGGGCCTTCTTCAATCGCTGGCATAGCGGTCGTTCTGTGGGCTGGGTGCTCACCGACCTGATGCGCGATAAATGGGGCAACTCAACCTGGTGGTGGCCCGAATCGGTGACATGGGAGCGGTGGGTCTACGATTACCAGCTGTTTGGCGACCCGAAGTACGGAGCGGGTGTGACCGCTGCGTCGCAGGCGCGCCTTTCCGCACTGGCGCAGAGTGGCACTCGCGTCCAGAGCGCCAACGGTTTCACCACCAGCCTCGACGTATCCTTACCCGATCTGGAGATCAGCGCAACGGATGAAGGCTGGCACTATGTCAGCCTGCCCGACGGCGACCGTATGTCCAAGGAAGGTGAATACGCGGTGCCCATAGAGACCATTACTGTGCATTACCCGGCCGGCGAGCGCGTGCAGGACGTGACGCTCGAGCTGCGTAGCGGCCTGGTAGTGACCACGGGACTCAACATCCCCGTGACCGTATTTGAGCTAGATGAGGCCGGACGGCCGGCGACGACCCTGGTGCAACCGCCCGCTCAGGCGAACGATGTGACCTCTTGGCGTCCGATGCTTGAGCAACCGTTCCGCTGGCAAATCTTCGAAAACGCCGACGGCAGCACTGACCTGCGACTTGTAATCTATCCCGTGTACTACAATCCGGCGACGACGGACGCTCGCTTCTACCGGGAGTGGCGCTTCAATGTGCACACCATCGAGACCGGTGTCTCATTACAAAAGTTGGATGCTCCGCCTGCTGCCGATCCCGGCGACACGGTAAAGCTCGGGCTATCGCTCCAAAATGAGGGAACGGCCCAGGACGTCGTGGTTGGCGCGTCAATCCAATCGTTGGGTGGGGAACCGCTGGCAGGCCTGCCGCTGCGCACGCTGCACGATCTTGTTGGTAGCGCCGGACTTGATCTAGCGTGGGATACGACAGGATTGGCCGAGGGCGGCTACGCCGTGGAGGTAACGTTGTCCGACAGTGCTGGCCAGATTCTGGACAGGGCAAGCACGGTGATCAAGCTGGGCGACGATCGGGAGTTTAACTATCTGCCGGCGATAGCCCGCCCATAATTTCTGAGCGTTTCAGCGGGCCGGTGCTCTTAGAAGCGCCGGCCCGCCGCCAACGTCCTCCGTCTTCATCTGCGCCCCGGGGAGTGGCCTATCCAAGAAGTTGCTCATAGAATATTTGTGCTATAATTCAGCCTTGGTTTGCTCTCGGCCGCGCGGGCAGCGCGCCTCAGAATACGGATGTAACCTATGTCTCAAACTTACGTGGCAGTCGACGTCGAAACCACCGGGCTAGATCCTTACGAGGATGCAGTGATCGAGGTGGCAACCGTCACGCTCACCGCCGATGAAATTGTGGATGAGTGGTCCTCGCTCGTCGATCCGTTGCGCGCAATCCCACCTTTTATCACACGTCTGACGGGCATCACGGACGACATGGTCCAGGGAGCGCCCAACTTGCGCAGCCTGCGCAGCAGACTTCGCCGCCAGGTCGGAGACAACGTCATCATCGGGCACAACGTTTCTTTCGACATGCGCTTTCTGGAACACGCCTATGTCGGCGCTGGACATCACCGCATGGACACGCTGACGCTGGCGACGATCCTGTTGCCGCGGGCCGGACACTACTCTCTGAGCGAACTAACGCGCACCCTAAAACTGGATCGCGGCGATAGGGATAGGGGACACCGCGCCCTCGCCGATGCGCGCCACGCCGCGCGCCTGTTCCAGGAATTAATGCGGCGCGCCTGCAGCCTGGATTCTGCCCAGTTGAGCGAAATCATCGGTGCAGGCCGTGGACTCAACTGGCCCGAGACGCTTTTCTTTGAAGAAGCGCTGCGCCGCGTGAGCAAGTCGGCGGTGGCGCGCCGCCAACCGCTGAAGCGCCTTTTTCAGCCGCCGCGGCCCGACGGACACACGCTGAATCCGCGTGATGATCCGCGAGGGCTGGACGAAGAGATTATAACCGGCCTGTTGCAACCGGAGGGCACCTTCGGTCGCGCCTTTCCCAACTATGAATACCGCGAGCAACAGGTGCAGATGGTTTCGGCGGTGATCGACTCCTTTAACCAACAACAGCACCTCATTGTCGAGGCCGGTACGGGCACCGGTAAGAGTATCGGTTATCTCCTACCCGCCGCATTTTGGGCGCAGCAGAATGAGCGCTGCGTGGTTGTGTCTACGAACACGATCAATCTTCAGGATCAGCTGGTAAATAAAGATCTGCCACAGCTACAAAAACTCCTGCCCTTCGACGTGCGGGCCACCGTGCTCAAGGGCAAGCGCAACTACCTGTGTACCCGCCTCTTCCAGCAAATGCGGCATAGTGGGCCCTCCAACGCCGACGAGATGGCCGTCTACGCTCGCATCCTGCTGTGGCTGCCGGAGTCGCAGACTGGCGACGTCAATGAGCTCAGCCTGCGCTCGCAGGGCGAACAAATGGCCTGGGGCCGGCTGAGCGCCGACAACGACGCGTGCCGCATGGACACCTGCCGCGAAGAACGTTGTCCGCTGCACATCGCGCGGCGGCGCGCCGAGCAGGCGCACCTGCTGGTCGTGAACCACTCGCTTCTGCTGGCGGATGTGGCGGCGGGTAACCGCGTGTTGCCGCCCTATCGCGACCTGATCATCGACGAAGCCCATCACCTGGAGTCGGCAGTCACCGACGGCCTCAGCTTCCGCGCCGACCGCCGCTTTCTGGAATCGCTCCTGGAGGACGTGACGCGACCGCGAGCGGGCATGGTGGGCGACGTGCAGTCGCGCGTTCGCGCCGAGCTGCCCCCACAGGTCAGCAGCGTCGTCGACGGCTTTGCCGAAGAGTTACGTAGCAGTGGTTCCCAGGCGCTGACGCGACTGGAAGAGTTCTTCAGCACGATGGACTATTTCTTGCAGGATCACATTGGCGGCAGCAGCCAGTACGCGGAGCAAGTGCGCCTCGTGCCCGCCGTGCGCAAGCAGCCGGCATGGGACCACGTGGAGATGTCATGGCAAAATGTAGACGTGCACCTCAAGGCCGTTACCGAGGGCTTGCACAAGCTGGCGGAAGCGCTGGAAGAGCTGAGCGATTCACACGAAATAGAGGACGGCGAAGATTTATATATCGCGGTGGAGAGCCTGGGCCGCAAGCTTGAGGAGGCGCGCGTCAACTTGAAGGCCATTATTCTGGAGCCGCAAGAGGAGATGATTTACTGGGCGGAACTGTTCAAGAACCGGCTTTCCCTGCATGCCGCCCCGCTGCACATTGGTCCTCTGGTAGAACAGCACATTTTTGCCGACAAGGACACCGTCGTCCTCACTTCGGCGACGCTGCGCACCGCCGGGCGTGGCGGCTACGGTGACGTCGATTTTGCCTACCTACGCGATCGCCTACACGCGCAGCACGCCGAGGAGTTGGCAGTGGGCTCGCCCTTCGATTATCGCGCAAACACCTTGCTTTATTTGGTTAGCGACATGCCGGAGCCGAACCAACCCGGCTACCAGCGGCACGTGGAAGACGCTATTCTGACCGTGGGGCGCACGCTGAAGGGCCGCACCATGGCCCTGTTTACGTCCTATGGACAGCTACGTAAGACAGCGCAAGCGATTGCCCAACCGCTTGCAGAGGCCAACGTGGGTTTGCTCGTACAGGGCGAGGGCGCCTCGCGCCAACAGTTGCTGGAATCTTTTAAGGACATGGATAGCCGTACGGTGCTCTTAGGCACGCGCTCCTTTTGGGAAGGCGTGGACGTGCCGGGTATTGCCCTACAGGCGGTGCTCATCGTGCGCCTACCCTTCGACGTGCCTTCCGATCCCATCTTTGCCGCGCGCTCGGAGACATTTGAGAGCCCCTTTTTCGAGTACTCTATTCCCGAAGCCGTGCTGCGCTTCCGGCAAGGGTTCGGACGCCTGATCCGGCGACGCGACGACGAAGGCGTCGTGATTATTCTGGACAAGCGCGTGTTGACCAAACGCTATGGGCAATCATTCCTCGATGCGTTGCCCGTGTGCACGACGATCCGGCAAAGGCACGATCGGCTGGAGGAGCTATTGATTCGCTGGTTTAACAGGGAGAGAGAATGAGACAACGGGACTGCTCCCGTTGCCTCATCGATCTTTACTGGGTAGCGTCAAGGCGGAGCACGAAGGTACTCAGCCCATCGGGGCTGCGCCCATGAAAGAGCCATGTGGGCGTCAACGTTTCGCCGCCCATCGCGGTCGGATTGTCGTAACTGTACGCCAACTCCACACGCTCGACGATAAGCGTTTGTGGTAGGCCCGTGCCGCGTGAGGCCGGCTCCTCTTCCACGACCTGCATTGCTTCCTCCATCTGGATATCGGCGGCGCTTTCTGCAGCATCCACGTCGCTGCCGCTGCGCGTAGAGTACAGCGCCAGCACCGGCAATCCGCCAACTTCGGCGTCAGGATGGACGACGCCGGCAGCCCAGATTGTGCCTTCAATGTCCTGCATCATGCCGAAGTCCTGGTTCAGCACATATCGGTCGCCGCTTTCGCCATCTACCAACACGGTGACCGCACGGCCGTCCAGCGTCTCGCGTTCCAGATGGCCCAGGAAGGATTGGATACCTTGTGATTCTGCCGGGGGCTCAAATGACTCAAGGAGGATAGCCTGACCGTCCGGCCCCTGTAATTCGCCGGAAGCCTCCACGACCGTGCCTTGAACACCGACGTATAGGCGACTATGGTCACTCAGTGCCAAAAGCGCCTCCCTGTCACCATAGATCGGATAGTGCATATCGTATGTGAGTGGATCGCCATCGTGGTCAATGCCCAAAATCAAGTAAGGTACGACCTCCTCTCCTTCGCGCCGCAGATAGCCGCCCACGTTGCCGGTGACCTCGACGGCTTCGCCTATTTCATACGGGGACGTCGCGTCCGGGCCACCGGCGACCACTTGCTCGGCAACCTGACGCCCGGTTCCACCTTCCGCGCTTCCGCTCTCGATGACACGCGTCACTTCCACTGTCTCAGCTGCCTCGACGACGGTACCCGAGGCGCCGCCGCCACCGCTCCCACCCTGCAATTCACTTGAAGGCGGCGTGACAATGTGGTTCCAGGCAACGACCTGGCCCTCTTCAAAAGACTCGGCGCAGACCTCGATGCGCTCACCGCCGGTTAAGTCGGGATCGACAGCGCCCAGATCGAACGTGTCGCCGTCGTCGCTTTGCAACAGGGCGCGATCGCCATCGCGCGCGAATTCGCCGGTGACACACGAAGAGGGGCCGGCGTCTGGCTCTGCAGGTTGCCAGCTTTCGACTTCGAGCACCGGCAAGCCGCTCTCGCGCAGGTCCACAATGGACCCTTGCACCTGGAGCTCAGCGCCTCCGGCTTCTGCCAGTTCCTCCAGGACCGGGCCAGACAATTCAAATGTAATGCCCTGTGATCTGCCGTGCAGCAGAGCCTCGACGCGTCCATCGGCAACGGCGACAAGAACGTTGACCCATCCCTGCACAGTGATGCGCTCGCCTTCCTGTGGCGGCGTCTGGTCAGGGTAGAAGACGCGTTGGCGTTGTCCGTCTGGCGCCACATTTTCGTAGCTGAAGCCATATCCGCCGCCGCCCTCCGACAGATCATCGAGCGCCTGACGCGCGGACTTGACGGAGACGGCCTGGTCTACCTGCGTTGCCGTGACCGCGTGGACCTGGCCATGAGAGATGACGCCGCCCGGTAAAACGCCGACCTGAATAGGCGCCTGATTGCCGTGCAGCGGCAGTCCGTTTATCAGGGGCACGATGTTCACCATCCTCACGGGCACGTTGCCGGCAAAAGGTTGCTCTTGCACCTCGTACTCGTCGGGCAGCAGGTTCGCTCCTTCCAGAAATTCCGTTGCTACGCGCGCAGCCTCATCAAATGGTAGCGGTTCGCCATCTGTCGCCGGGCGATCTTGATATCCTGAATAATAGATTCCACCGGGCATCGCGCCACGCTGCTGGTTGTCCGGCCGGAAAGACACGTTGGCGCCACTCTCATCGCGTACGATCCAACGCCCGGGATCTTGTGGCGTCTCGTAGACCTCGGGATTCTGCAACCCCAAGGCGCGGCCCAATTCCTGCGCCTCTTCAACTGTGTCGGGAAGCGCGGTAGGTTGCAGCCGGTAAAGCGCGACCTCTCCCGGACCGTCTTCCAGTTCGGCCGCAAACTGCAAGCGATGCCCGGCGAACGGGCCCTTTTCCGGTTCAATTATTTCCACTGTTTCCGGCGTTTCCATATCCTGTACGGCCGGCTCCAATTCGGGCGGGCGGAAGAGGCCCGTGGCGTAGACGATGATGAAGAGAAAGGCAGCCAGCGCCACGCCGCTAAATGCCAGGCGCAGCAGGCGTTGGAAAAGTGGCGTTCTGGGATTCTCAGACATTTCACGATCCTTTTCTCGTAATTGCTGGGCAAGTTCGTTGACAAAGCCCGGGCGGGGATGTTCGCTATTGGCCAACTTGCGCAAATTGTTCGCGGTCTGCTTCGCTGCCTGATCGAGTGCGCCTGCGTAGCGCTCGGGGTCGTCCAGGTACTTCTCTAGCTCATTTGCCAATCGTTTTTCGTCACTCATGGAGACACCTCTCTCGTATGTCGGCAATCGCTCGCGATAGCAACATCTTGACCGCGCCGCGGCTGCGGCCCATGACCTCGGCCGTTTCAGCTGTGTTTAGTCCGGCC
>CAYSMQ010000210.1:0-8468 GCA_964432035.1 uncultured Ardenticatenaceae bacterium | reverse complement strand
ACCCAACCGTTGTAGACAACCGGAATGGGCAAGATGCCCTGTCCACCCATGCCGGCAAGGCCGACAATGGCGTCGTCGGAAGGGGTGCCGGCGGGCGCCACCAGGGAGATTGTTCCGGCTACAAGTGCATCAGACGGATCCCCATCGCCGTTGGGATCGCCATCTACGACAATAAGCCGGTTGGAAAACTTGCTTGATACATAGGCGTAGTAACCGCCGCCTTGCTTGGCGCCGAATTGGACGCCATGACAGCCGGGATCACAGGGCAGCATCGCCACGACGCTATCGGTATCCGTGTCGACTATCGTAATAGAGGCAGTTAGCGTATTGGCTGTCACGGCGTAGCGACCGTCGGGACTGACCGGTGTTTGGATCGGCAGCCCTCCGACCGGCCCGGCAATGTCGCCACTGATGGGATCGTAGTTGGCCAGCAGGTTGATCGTCGAAAGCACGTCGCCGGATGCCGTGTCGATCACCGTTAATGTGCTATCGAGCAGGTTGGCCACATAGAATTTGCTGTCGTCGGGCATCATACCGATAGCCAGAGGGTGAGAACCAGTGGGGACGATGGCCCGCACCTTATCCCTTTCCAGGTCGTATATGGTGGAGTCATCGCTGAATACATTGGGCGTAACGAGTGTCTGACCATCGTGGCTCAACCAATGGCCATGAGGCGCGCCGCGGCCAATGTCAATGTCCCGCTCGTCGCCATCTGGCGTAATCTCCACCACCGAACGCTGATCATCCTCACCGTTCATGGTGACATAGAGATTATCGGTGGCAGGGCTGGTCATCACATGGGCTGGCGACTCATCGGTGGAGAGGTTATCGACCAGGGCGCCTGTGTCGCGGCGTACAACCGCCATCTTGCTATCGAACCACTGGGTGATGTAGACGAGGCCCTGCTGGCGGTCAGTCCACATATTGTGAGGGTTGTTCATCTCAATATCCGGCAGCGCAATCTTGCGCGTCTGCTGCCAGGTATCGCCGTCGAGGACGGTGACCGTGCCGGGCTTATCCTTGTCGGCTGTGAGTTCGAATTGGGTATCTACCCAGATTTCGCCAACCGCTGGTGCCTCCGGATCCGCGAGTGGCGCCAGGGGAATATCGTTGCCGTAGCGAGCATTTAGCACATCGCGTAGGTTCACGACCGCGCCATCGGTGATGCGGACGTCGACATCCGGGTAGGTGACACGCCAGGGGAGGGAAGAGGTATAGTCCTGCCAGTTATCGGGATTGGTGGCGATGAAGAAGGTTCTTAGCAGCCGTGTCGCGAGATCGCTGCTGGTTGGCACAGTAATGCCATTGATAAGGGTAATGGACTCGCCTAGATCCAGGCCATCTGTTTCAGGATCGTCGTTAATTACGGCGCCAAACATGTAGGGGTGAATTTTGCAGACGAACACGTAGAGGCCCGGAGTGTCCAGCTCAAGCGAAGCACTGCCCTTGATCGGTTCAGTGTCGAACGGCATGTCGGATGCCCCTGTGGGGAATATGAGACTCGTGATCGTGTGAACGGTGTTAGAGCGACCGCGGAACTTGACTTCGTCACCGGGATTCGTAATGGCCAGCGATTGGGATCCGCCAATGGGGCCATCCGTGTTCCTGAACCAGGACGCCGGATCGTCGGTAACGTCAAACTCGACCCTATCGCCTGAGGCAAAACCGAGGCTCCAGTCGGTGAACAGCAGAATAAAAAGGGGTAACGGAAAGGAGCGCATAAAGGGCCGGCAGAAGCGAGGACCTCAACGGCCGGTTATACACGCTTGCACCATTGTCATCAGACCGGTGCGATGATCTCTTCCGCGAGAGAAGATGTCTTAACATAGCATCCTCCGCTATATTTGGAAACTTTCAACTGTTATGCGGTTGTAAGTGATTAGTCGTTGCAGAAAGGGGAAAGTAACGGCCGAGATGTAGGATCATCTCCGGGCCCCCATACTTTTCCTTTGTTATATTATGGCTACACGAATAGTCGAATCGGGAACATTCTAGGCGAGAAGATGAACGTTTGACTTAAAATGCTGGATTGCAACCTGCAACAGGCATTTAGCGGATGATGCTGGGCAAGAAGGCGGCGTAAGGGCCGCGCAGGGAGCCCCCGTCGGCGGCGCTGAATCCGCTGGCGCCGGCCGGGTTGGTGGCCTTCACGCTATAGGTATAGATGACGCCGGCGTCAGCCGTGGTGTCCTCGTAGGCCAGCGTGGTTGATGAGCCGATACGCACAGGGCCAGCGTCCAAGTGCGCGCGATAGACGTCATAGCCGGTGGCGCCGTAGGCCGCACTCCAGGTCACGCGCACACGGTCGGCGAAGGCGCCGTCGCCGGCTGCGACGCCGGTGGGGACGTCGGGCCGCTGCAAGACAAAGCGCATGGCGCTGAAACTGACCGTGCGTGATAGATTATCTTCGGTGTTGAGGTCTGTCAGCCGCACGCGTCCGGTCGCGCCCTGGTTGAAGCGGAAGGTCCCCAGCGGCAGCCACTGGTCGGCAACCGGCGCTTGATTGGCGGAGACGGTGCTGTTTCCGCCGGCGTGGGTTATCTGATAACGCGCGTCGGTGGTGTCGGCGCTGATGGTGCGGTCGACGGTGCCACAGCCCCAGTAGATGGGGCCGTGGTTAGGAATGTAGGCGGCGACATGGTACCGGCCGCGCTGCGGAAGATCAGGAATCCAGTCCGCCCCATTGGTGGACTGCGCGGTCTGGTTGGTGTTGAGCGTAAGATAGGCGCTGGCGCCCTCGAAGCCGTCTATCCGCTCCCAGCCGCTACCGCACTCTTCTGTATAGGCGGGCGCAATGGCAGCCGCCTTAACTGTCGTAACGGCGCCTGGCGCCGGCGGCGGCGGGCCCTCGTCGCGCACGTTGGTGGAAACGTAGGTACCGTCTGAGGACCCGACCGCGTGAAGGTTGAAGCCGTCAACCGTGATGCCGGTGTCGCTGCTGGAGAAATGGACGTGTGCGCCGGTGCCACAGCCGCAGGGCGTGGCGTACTGCAGGTTGGATCCGCCGGCGCAGTAGGGATTGGGATCGAAGAAATCCTCGCCGTCGTAAATCACGCCCAGAAAACGCCCGCGAGGCACGATCTGATTGAGGTCGTGGGCGCGAAGCGTGTTGGCGTCGAGGTGCAGATAACCGGAGTTGACGCTCCCGTGGTCGATGCGCAAATGGGCCTGAGCGCCGTCGTTGCACACCTGGGAGAGGGAGCCAGTGCCCATCGCCAGGATGGCGCCGTCTACGGGCGGGTTACTGTAGGCCAGGGGAAAGAAGTCGATGGCCGAACTATGCCAGCCTTGCGAGACGCGCCAGGATTGGCCCGCCGTCCAGGGAAAGAGGAAGCTCTCTTCCGGCTCCGCGGGCGTGAGGTCCATGAAATCGCTGGGCATGGCATCCTGGAGTGCGGGCAGCGTGGCTTCGCTCTTGACCACCGCCTGCCAGGCGCCATTGTCCCCACGAGAAGCGACAATATCGATCGCATCATCGGGCGCCAGGGGCAGCGTCCAGTTGCTGTCGAGGATGGACGTGGGGATGAGCACGACGTGGGCCCAGGCGCCGGACGTCTCAAGTACCGTTGCCGTGTAATGTTCGTGCCTCAGCCCGTCTGGGGCGTGCTTTGCCAGCGCGCTCAGGCTGGCCTTCTGCAGACCGTCGGGTACGTGGACGACGCGATCGAACTCGACGGTGACGCCGTTTGGCGCCGCCGAAACACCGGACGAATGGTTACCTCCGCCGGCAGCGCGAACGGCGAAAACGGCGAGCAGGTGGATGGCGACGACGACGATGAGGGCACGAAGGGGCGATTGTCGATTCATTTTCGGATTTCTGGCACGACCTCCGATACAAGTGCACAAGTTCCCATAACCCGAACGATTGGGCTACGCCTGCACACTAATATATTAAACGAAAGGCGTTGCGAACGATAGTATTTCAGTCACATTTTCCCGTGACGTTCATTAGTGATTATGATTTCTGAGACGCTGGGTTTCAGTTGCATCAAACGTTTACATTCAGCGCGCTACCCGATTCGTAACGCCGCAAGCCAACGTAGAACACGGCCGTCGCAATGGCCCACATAGCCACGGCGACTCCGACGAGGATCAGCAGCAAGGCGCCGTCGCGGCCCTTGACGATCTGTACGGGCACGGCGCCCACGAAGGCCGAGGGAATGATGGTATAGAGCATGAAGCGCGACACGCCGGAGAACAGGGTGTTGGGATAGATGGCGAAGGTGAGCATGGCGTTGCTCAACTGCTGGCTGGCGTACTGCGCGTTGCCCATGAAGAAGGCCAGCGCACCGGCAATGACAGAAAAGGCGACGAAAATCAGCGCCACCACGACCACGGACGCCAGGAACAACAGTATCTCCAGCGGATGGAAACGGCCGGTGAAGAGGTAGGCGACGAAACCGAACGTAACGTCGCCGATGGTGGAGACGATCATGCGCGAGAAGATGACGTGCAACAGCAGATTGCGCGGGAAGACCAGGTAGTAGTCCAGGCGACCCTGGGCGATGAGATAGGCCAGATTGTGCGCCGTGTTGCCGGCAAACATGAAGGCCAGCCCGTAGCCGGTGGTGACAATTGCGAATAGCAGGAAGATCTCGCCCACGTTATAGCCGCGCACGGTGCCAAACTGCTCGAAGAAGATGACCCAGAAGACGAAGTAGATGCCGTTGTTGATCAGCATACCCACGATCTGGGAGATAAAGCTGGCGCGGTACTCCATGGCAGAGGCCAGATTGACGCCCGCCAGCGCTTTCAGGAAACGTAGTTCACTCGCAATTCGTTTCATCGTGTCACACCTCCCTCATCCGCCGTTGATCGCCAGCCGCCGCGTCGCCCAGCGATATTGCCACAGTAGAATGCCGCCGATGACCAGCAGCCAGAAGATTTGCAGGCCCACGATCTGCCAGAACTGCTGCCAGCTAAAGGCCACGAACAGCTTTGCCGGGGCGTACGTCGTCAGGTTGAAAGGCAGCACGCGCGCGATGGGCTGTAGCCAGGCGGGCAGGAAGTCCAGGGGGATCATCAGCCCGCCAAGGATGAAGACCAGCTTCTGGTAAATCAGGCGGAAAGAGAACGTGTCTTCGGTGACAAAAGCCAGCAGCCCGATGATGCTAAAGACAAAAAAGTCGATGAGAATGGCCATCGTCGCCACCAGCAGCACTGCCGCCATGTGCAGGGGCACGAACGCGGGCCAGCCCGCGTAATAGACGACAATGGGCAGGCCCAACAAGAAGATCAGGGCCATCTTGACCACCGTCTCGCCCAGACCGTTGAAAAAATGGTAGGCCAGATAGTTGTAGGGCCTTGTTAGCGTGTAGGCCACGGAACCGTCCTTGACCTCGGCCGTTATCTTCTCGTCATGCCGTATCTTACCCAGCTCCATGACCTCGGCGATCAAGAAGTACCAGATGGTGTTGGCCAACGTCAAGCCGGCGATTTCGGCCGTGCCCTGCGACTCGTAGACCGCCGACCACAACTGCACGAAGATGAACATGATGAGCACGATAAACATCGCGCGGTTCAGGGCATCCCACACGTAAGCCAGCTGATTCTGCAAATTGGTTATGGTGATCGCGCCGTACTTGACGCCTGCCAGTCGCAGCTCTCGTATCATGTGGCCTCCCTGTGTTCTGCGCGCTCCGTGGGTCCTAACATCTCTCCACTGTTGGTGTAGATCTCACGGATGATCTCCTCCAGCGGCGGATCGGCGATATTGATGTCCTGGCAGGGCTTCGTGGCCATAATCTGCTGCACCACGTGCTCCACGGGCGCCTCGCGGCTGTCAAACTCCAGCTTCACGCCGTACGTGCCCTGCTTCAGCGTATTCACGCCCGGCAGGCAAAAAGGCTCCGTGAGGCGCTCGGCGAAGCGCACGTCCACGATTTTGCGCCGCAGATATTCGCGTTTCAGCGCCGACGTGCGGTCGTCGTAGATCAACCGCCCGTGGTTGATGATGATCACCCGCTTGCACAACTTTTCGATGTCGCCCGCGTCGTGGCTGGTCAGGAAAATGGTCGTGTTTTCCGTCTCGTTAAGCGTGCGAATGGCATCGCGAATCTGCTGCTTAGCCACCACGTCCAGTCCAATCGTAGGCTCGTCCAGGAAGATGATGCGCGGGCGGTGCAACAGCGAGGCGGCGATTTCGCACTTCATGCGCTGGCCCAGACTCAACTTGCGCACGGGGACTTGTAGCAGGTGTTCGAGCTGAAAGGCCTCCACCAGGAAAGCGCGGCGCTGGCGAAATTCGTCCATGTCCAACTCGTAGATGCGCGCGAAGAGACGGAACGTATCCTCCGGCGGCAGGTGGTACCACAACTGCGGCTTCTGCCCGAATACCGAGCCGATGTGGTAGCCGAGTTGGCGACGCTCTTTCCACGGCGTGTAGCCTAAGACGGTGGCCTGTCCCGCACTGGGAAAGAGTATGCCCGTGAGCATCTTGATCGTGGTCGACTTACCGGCGCCGTTGGGACCGATGAAGGCCAGCATCTCGCCCTCCTCCAGAGAAAACGAAATGTCGGCAACCGCCGTCACCTCGTTGGTCACCGGTCGCCACAGAGATTGCCAACTGCCACGCAGACCCGGCGCTTTCTGCTTCACCGAGAACGTTTTTTCCAGCCCGCACACTTCTACCACGGCGCCTGAATTGTGCTTTTCGCGTTTCATTGTGCCTCCTAAACGCAAAAAGGACGCGGCTGTAATTGCCGCGTCCTTGAAATCAGACCTTTCCCTTTAGCCCAGCACTTTCGCTAGGCCTCTTTGGGCGCGTCTCCCAAACACGCGGCGCCTCGACCAAAGCCGACCGTTTCGGCCATGGCAGTGCAAATGGTAATCGAGACGAGATAGGCGTGCTTGTTCAACATGATGGAATCAGTCTAACACGTGGCGCGAGGACATGTCAATACTTACTTGAGCGATGTCTCTAAGCGGGCTTGGCCACGGCATCGATATAGTCGGTATACCCACCCAGATGCTCGGTCAACGCGCCGTCTTGCAGTTCTATGATGCGATCCACGGTGCGATCCAGGAAGTAGCGATCGTGGGATACGACCAGCATCGTGCCCACGAACTCGTCCAGCGTTTCCTCCAGCACCTCAATGGATGCAATGTCCAGGTTGTTCGTGGGCTCGTCCAGCAGTAGGAGATTGGGCCGCGCCAGCACCATCCGCGCCAATTGCAGCCTGCTGCGCTCCCCGCCGCTCAGCAGGCGGATGGGGCTGCGCACCTGATCGTAAGAAAACAAGAAGCGGGTCAGAAAGGCCACGGCGGCGCTTTCGCTCATGGGCGCCACATTGCGGACTTCGGCCAGAGGCGTCTGCTCTGGATCGAGCGTCTCCTGCTCCTGGGCGTAGTAGCCGATCTTGCTGCTGGGCCCGATCTTGATTTCGCCGCATTCCACGTTTTCCGGATCCATAAGCTGCCTCAGCAACATGGACTTGCCGGCGCCGTTGGCGCCTACCAGCCCCACGCGCTCGCCGTGCCACAAGGTTAAGTCGATCTCCCGCCACAGTTGCATCCCATCGGGCAGCGTTTTAGCCAAGCCGACGACCTCGATAACCTTCTTGCTGCCGCGCCAGCCCTGAAGATCCAGGTTCATGCGCCGCTGCTCGACGACCTTTTCTACCTTGTCCATCTTCTCCAGCATCTTGCGCCGGGAGCGCGCCTGCTTTATATGCCGTTCGTTGACCACGATGGAAGCCCACTGCTCAAAGCGCGCAATCGCCGCCTCGATACGCGCGATTTCTTTCTGCTGGGCGGCGTACAACTGCTGCTGGCGCAGGCGGCGCAGCTCTCGTTCCGTGGTGTAGACGCTGTAATTGCCATGGAAAAGGGTCAGCGCCCCTCGTTCCAGCTCGGCGATGTGGGTCGCCACGCCGTCTAACAAGTAGCGGTCATGCGAGATGATGACCACCGCGCCGGAATAGCCATTAATCGTGGACTCCAACTTCTCCTTGGCAGGAATGTCCAAGTGGTTGTCCGGTTCATCCAACAGGAGGAGATCCGGCTGCAGCACCAGCAATTTGGCCAACAAGATCAGCTTCTTTTGCCCGCCGCTCAATACCTCTACGGGCGTCTCCCACGTCGCCTCGCCCAGTCCCAGCTGGGTCAGCATTTCCTTGACCCGGCTCTCGTAACGCGGGCCGCCCAGCCTTTCGTACCGGTCTAACAGTCGCGCGTGCCGTTTGAGGATCTTCTCCAATCGCGTGTAATCCTCGTAGACGTCGGGATCGGCCATCTGAGCTTCCAAGCGGTCAAGGTCCGCCTCCAGCGCAGATAGTTCCGGTACGGCCGTCAGGGCCTCTTCGAACACTGTGCGTTCGGGAGGCATGTGGGGTTCCTGGGCCAGGATGCCCCAGGTCAGGTCGGTTGCACGAAACAGCTCGCCGGTCTCCGGCGTCAACTCCTGGGCCATAACCTTCATCAGCGTCGACTTTCCGGCGCCGTTGGGTCCCACCAGACCGATGCGCTGG
>CAYSMQ010000209.1:0-8546 GCA_964432035.1 uncultured Ardenticatenaceae bacterium | reverse complement strand
GCCAACATTACAACGCTCTTTGTCACACATGACCAGACAGAAGCGGTGGCCATTGCCGATCGTATTGCCCTTATCTTTGACGGGCGTCCGCGCCAGATTGGCGCGCCCCGCGAATTTTACGAACACCCGGCCGACGCCCAGGTGGCACGCTTTTTTGGCGGCACCAACTTCCTCTCAGGTATCAAACAGGGACGGGTGGTGCGCACTGCAATCGGGCCCATTGAAGTGATGCCCTCCCCTCTTGCGGACGGACCGGTGCTGCTCACCATACGACCAGAGGCCATCGAAATTGGTCGCAATGGTCACAACACCTTCATTGCCGACGTGACATCCTATCATTACCGTGGCCTTACCGCCCGTTGTGAGGCTTCCATTAACGACTTGCACCTGCACATTGTTGCCCAACCTTTTCACGCTTTGCAGGCCGGCGAGAAAATTGAATTACACTTGCCTCGCGAACGAATCCAATTGCTCCCAGAGGCCGGAGAAATCACATGAACGAAAATCCCAAGGCGCCTCTCTGGCCCATTAGCCTCAGCCGCATCCTGATCGGCCTACTGTGGTTGCTGTCACTGCGCTGGAAGCTACCTCCCGACTTTCAACCGGCAGCCGGGCGCGGCCTGATGGACTGGCTACAACTGGAGGTCCAGCATGCTGCCCTGCCCCTCTACGGCGCATTTGTGCAGACGATTGTCATTCCCAATTTCACGCTGTTCGCCTGGATCATCTTCTTGGCGGAGCTGCTGGTCGCGCTCTCCTTGCTAACCGGAACTTTGACGAGACTTGGGGCAGCTGCCGGCCTGCTGATGTCCATTAACCTCGCTGTCGGCCTGCTGGAAGTCCCAGGAGAATGGCCCTGGTCCTACGCCATGATGGCCATGTGGCACGGCGCCTTCCTCGTCACCGGCGCCGGCCGTTTCCTGGGAGTGGACGCCTGGCTACGAAAGCGGTTGCCGCGCCGGGCCTGGCTGCGCTGGCTGACGTAGCGTGACCGTGACCAGACAGATGCGTCGCCAAAAGTGGCAACACGCCCAAGAGCCTGAACCGTCCATTCATTACCTGGGAGATGTCTGATGACAACCGAAACAGAGCTAGAACGACGAAGCGTGGCCCTGGCGCTGCTACGCATGACGCTGGGCCTCATTATTCTGGTCACGTGGACCGACAACCTAGCCAAAGGCCTATACACGGCCGATGGACTGACCGGTTTCTTCAACTGGCTCGCCGCTCCGGACGGGAACGGCGGCGCCCTGCGCTTCTACCATGATTTTCTGCGCGCGTCCATCGCACCCATTGCCGGCACTTTCGCCACGTTCCAGATGGTGGCAGAGTTTGTGATGGGCCTCGGCCTGCTTCTGGGCGCTTTCACGCCCCTCTTTGCCGTCGCCGCCATGTTCTTCTTCCTTAATCTCTTCCTCGCCTACTTTGGCGGTCAGGAGTGGATCTGGACGTACGTCCTGCTAATCATGGTTTCCCTGACCCTGGCGCTGGGCGCGGCTGGACGCAAGTGGGGTATCGACGCCTGGTTGCGCCGGCGGCCGCTCGCCCGCCGCTTTACCTTTTTTCTATGATAGAGACGCCGTCATCCCTGGAAACAGCCTATGCTTGAACAGATCTTCATTCCTGTCGGACTACTCTACTTCCTTTTTTCGGGCGCGCTCTTTCTGTTTGGCGCTAATTTCATCTACCTCTCCTTCCTTTCCTGGCATCACAGTCACAAGCGAGAGGCACGGCAACGCACGCTAACCGACTGGCCCCGGGTCACAGTACAATTACCCATCTATAATGAACTATCCGTCGAAGAACGCGTCATCCGTGACGCAGCGGCGTTGGACTATCCCCGGGGACGCCTGTACATACAGGTGTTGGACGATTCTACCGACGAAACAGAGGCGCTCGTGCAAGACGTCGTGCGCCAGTTGCAGAGCCAGGGGGTGAGCATCACCCACGTGCGCCGCAATACCCGCACCGGATTTAAGGCCGGCGCGCTCCAGGTCGGCCTTGAAAGGGCCATCGGAGAGTACATCGCCATCTTCGACGCCGATTTTGTCCCCGAACCGGACTTTCTCAAGCGGACGTTACCGGCCATTGCCCTCGAGCCCCGGGTCGCATTCGTGCAGACGCGCTGGGGACATCTCAACCCCGATTATTCATGGATAACCTATTTGCAGTCCCTGGCCATTGACGCTCACTTCATGGTAGAGCAGTTTGCCCGTAGCCAGGCCGGTTACTGGTTCAACTTCAACGGCACAGCCGGCATCTGGCGTAAAGAAGCACTGTTGGACGTTGGCGGTTGGCGGGCCGACACCCTGACAGAGGACCTCGATCTCTCCTATCGCGCCTATCTACACGGCTGGAAAGGTCGTTATGTGCCTGATATCGAAGTAAGGGCCGAGTTGCCCGTCAACTTCAGCGCCTTCCGCCGGCAGCAACACCGCTGGGCGCGCGGCAGCCTGGAATGCGCCCTGAAGCTCATCCCCCGCGTGTGGGACGCGCCTATTTCGCCGTCGCGGAAAATCCAGGCCACCCTCCATCTGACCGGCTACACCGTACACTTGCTTCTCTTGGCCATCACCCTAATCTATCCTCTTGTGGTCTCCTTTGCCTCGACCTACCCTCAATTCAGCGTCCTTTACGGCTTCGCCTACATTTTTGCCCTGACGTCCCTTGCGCCAACTATCTTCTTCGTCATGGGACAGAAGCAATTAGACAGGCCCTGGTGGCGACTGCTACCGAAAATCCTTCTCGTTTCCGTCGTCGGTTCCGGCTTGATGATGAACACGGTGCGCGCTGCGTGGCACATCGTGCGCCGGCCCCAGGGCGTCTTCCAACGGACGGCCAAGTTCGGCATCAGCGATGAGAAACAGAAGTGGACGCATAAGCGTTACCAGCTAAACCTTGATCCCATCGTCTACGTCGAACTGCTCATGGGCCTATTCAACGTGGCCACGGCGTGGTGGGCCTGGAGCAGGGGCGTGTGGGGCATCGTCTTCTTCGCCTTGCTCTTCGGCGCCGGCCTCATTCTGGCTGCAGGCGCCACCATGGGACAGGCGCTAACCGTACGCCAAACGCACCGCGCCCGCTCCGCCCACGAGCGTCTCGAGCGCGAGTTGTTGCAAAGCGGCGAGACCTCAGGGAGCGCCATTTGAAACGCGCGCTGCTGGTGATGGCCAAGGAACCGGTGGCCGGCCGCTCCAAGACACGCCTCACGCCACTTCTATCGGCAGACGCTGCGGCGGCGCTCTACGCTTGCTTTCTGCAAGACACCCTCGCTCTGGCGCGCTCGGTCCCCCGCGTAACCCCCATCGTGGCCTACGCGCCGCCCCAGGCCAGGCGCTATTTTCAAAAGCTGGCGCCTGATCTGCAGCTAATGGCACAACAGGGAGAAACGCTCGGCGACAGATTAGCCAACGTCTTAGGTCAGGCGCTGGCCTCCGGCTTCGAGCAGGTCGCCGCCATGAACAGCGACAGCCCCACCTTACCGCCAGCCTACCTCGCCCAGGCCTTCGAGCGACTGGACGACGACGAAACGGACGTGGTCCTGGGCCCCTGCGACGACGGCGGGTACTATCTAATCGGCTGCAAGCGCCGGCACTCGCGCCTGGTGCGCGAGGTGCAAATGTCCACCCCACACGTCTTGCAGGAGACGCTGACGCTGGCCGCCGAAGAAGATCTCCGTGTGGCGCTCCTACCCTCCTGGTATGACGTGGACACGCCACAAGACCTACGACGGGTCAGGAGCGATCTATCGCGCTGCGGCAGCAGAGCCCCTCACACACACCACTTCCTGCGGGAGCTCGGCGCCAGGTGAGCGCTGAACAGTCAAGGATTTTGCGCAGAAATGAGTTTTAGGACGGCGGTGGTTATCCCCGCCCTCAATGAAGCGGGAAACATCAGCGAGCTGGTACGACAGACCAGGGCCCAGGCTGTAGATACGGTAATCGTCGTCGACAACGGCTCCACCGACGGCACAGGCCAACGCGCGCGCCAGGCCAAGGCCCTTGTCATCCGCGAGCCACGTCGCGGCTATGGCTACGCCTGCGCGGCCGGAACCGCCGCAGCCCTGGAACGGCACGCCGACATCGTCGTCTACATGGACGGCGATTTCAGTTCGCTTCCCGGCGAGTTGCCACACCTCCTGACCCCCATTCACACAGACAACGCCGACCTGGTCCTGGGCTCCAGGCGCCTGGGACGCATTTCGACCGGCGCCATGTTGGCCCACCAACGTTTCGGCAACTGGCTTTCTGCCCGGCTCTTCAGCCGGCTCTACGGGGTCCACGTCACCGATCTTGGCCCCTACCGCGCCATCCGCGCCCAGTGCATCGCCTCTCTGAACATGCAGGAAATGACGTTCGGTTGGCCCACGGAAATGATGGTCAAGGTGGCCAAGCGCGGCGGTCGCATCGTCGAGGTCCCCGTCAGCTGGCAACCGCGCCACAGGGGCCAATCCAAGGTCAGCGGCACGCTGCGCGGTTCACTTCTCGCCGCCTATTACATTCTCGGCGTCACCCTGCGCCACGCCCCCTACCGCCAGAAAATCAGACAACTATTGGGCCATTTCGGTCTAAAGAGCATCCTGGCCTGACGATTCCTCCTGGCCCCACGCACACCGCTTTTAGGACAGATGCCGGGGCCTTTCCCGGGCCACGTTCGCCATCTAATCTACTTGCCCGCCCTCAAACCCTCGGCTATCATCTCTTTTAACGGAGCAAGACACTTAAAGTCGAGGGACCATGCCCACAACGCTCATAAAAAACGCCACACAACTTATCACCATGAACGACGCCCGCGACACTTACCGCGACGGCGCCGTCTACATCCGCGACAACGTCATCGAGTGGGTCGGCGCCACGCCCCACCTGCCCGCCGGCTATCAGGAGGCCGACCAGGTCGTCGACGCCCGCGGCATGGTCGTCTTGCCCGGGCTCATCAACACGCACCACCACTTCTACCAGACCCTCACCCGCGTCATCGCCCCCAACGCCGTGCTCTTCGACTGGCTCAAGACGCTCTACCCCATCTGGGCGCGCATGGACGGCGAAGCCGTCTACGTCAGCGCGCTCACGGCCATGGCCGAACTCATCCTCAGCGGCTGCACCACCTCCAGCGACCACCTCTATCTGTTCCCCAACGGCTCGCTCATCGACGACGAGATCCGCGCCGCGCAGGAAATCGGCATGCGCTTCCACGCCGCCCGTGGCTCCATGTCCCTGGGCGAAAGCGACGGCGGCCTACCTCCCGACAGCGTCGTCCAGGACGAAGAGACCATTCTACAAGACAGCCGGCGCGCCATCGAAACCTTCCACGACCCCGCTCCCACCGCCATGCTGCGCGTGGTCATCGCCCCCTGCTCCCCCTTTTCCGTCACGCCCGACCTCATGCGCGAATCGGCCGACCTGGCCCGTGCCTACGGCGTCACGCTACACACCCACATGGCCGAGACGCTAGACGAAGAAGAATTTTGCCTCGAGCAATTCGGCCATCGCCCCGCCGCCTACGCCGAGCACCTGGGCTGGGTCGGCGACGACGTGTGGTGGGCGCACAGCGTGCACGTCAATCAAGAAGAAATCGACCTCATGGCCCGCACCGCCACCGGCGCCGCCCACTGCCCCAGCAGCAACACGCGCCTCGCCAGCGGCATCGCGCCCCTGCGCGCCATGCTCGACTGCGACGTGCCCCTGGGCCTGGGCGTCGACGGCTCCGCCAGCAACGACGGCAGCCACATGCTCGCCGAAGCGCGCCTGGCCATGCTTCTACAACGCGCCACCGGCAACCCCGCCGGCCTCAGCGGCGAAGAAGCCCTGTGGCTGGCAACGCGCGGCGGCGCCAACGTCTTGCGCCGCGACGACATCGGCCAGCTGGCCCCCGGCAAAGCCGCCGATCTCATCGCCATCAACCTGCAACAACTGCCCTACGCCGGCGCGCAGCACGATCCCCTCAACGCCCTCACCTTCTGCGCGCCCCAAAACGTAGACCTTTCCATCATCAACGGCAAAACAATCGTCCAGGACGGCCAACTCCTCACCCTGGACCTCGCCCCCCACATAGAACGCCACAACAAAATCAGCCGCAAACTCATCCGCGATGAATAAGGACCATCCCATGCCCCAAACCTACCACCGTCCTGACTCTATCAAAGAAGCCCTACAACTCCTTGCGCGAGAGGGCCTGAACACCGCCGTCCTTGCCGGCGGCACACAACTCAATCCCGACCTTGCCGGCGTCGATGAACTAGTCGATCTACAATCCACCGGCCTCGACCAGATTACGTCCGGAGACCAGCGCCTCACCCTGGGCGCCATGGTGCGCGTGCAGACCATCCTCGAGCACGAGGACGCGCCGCCCCTCCTGCGCCAGATGGCGCAGCGCGAAGGCCCCAACACCTTCCGCAACGCCGGCACGATCGGCGGCGCCATCGTCACCGCCGACCCCGAAAGCGAACTCCTGGCGGCCCTCCTCGTCTTCGAAGCCGACGTCACCATCCATACCGGCGCCGGCGCACATACCATGGCCCTCGGCGATTTCTTGACCGACGTGCGCGGCCACCTAGAAAACGGCCTTCTCACCGGCGTCGCCCTGCAAACCGGCGGCCCCACCGCCCACGACCGCGTGGCGCGCACGCCCCAGGACAGCCCCATCGTCGCCGCCCTTGCCCGCCGCAAGGATGACGGTGCAGCCCTACTCGCCCTCTGCGGCGTCGCGCCCACCCCCATCCTCGCCGGCCCCGACGACATTCCCACCCTCGATCCCCCCGCCGACTTCCGCGGCAGCAGCCAATACCGCAAAGAAATGGCGCGCGTGTTGGCCAAGCGTGTACTTTCTGAACTACAAGAGATTGGAGACTAGTAATTAGAGATTAATGGCGATTCTGAGAGTCCCTAATCTCCAATCTCCAATCTCTAATCCCCAAAACACCATGCAAATCCACCTAACCCTCAACGGAAAACAACAAACCTTCACCGCCCAACCCGGCGAAACGCTCATGAAGCTCCTTCGCCGCAACGGCATCTTCAGCGTGCGTTTTGGCAGCAACAGCGGCGAAACAGGCGCCGCCGCCGTCCTCGTCGACGGCATCCTCGTCAACGCCGACATTCTACTCGCCGCCCAGGCCGACGGTCATCACGTCGAGACCGTCGAAAACCTCGCCGAAGGCATCGACCTGCACCCCATCCAGGAAGCCTTCATCCGCACCGGCGCCATCCAATCCGGCTACGCCACGCCGGCCATGGTCCTCGCCGCCAAAGCCCTGCTCGAGCGCAACCCCGACCCCACCGAGGCCCAGGTGCGCGACGCCCTCTCCGGCATCCTGGACCGCGAGACGGGCTACGTCAAACCCGTGCAGGCCGTCCTCGAGGCCGCCGCCGTCCTGCGCGGTGAAGAGCCGGGCCGCGTCGAGCCCACCGTGCTCACCCCCGTCAGCACCTTCGACAAAGACTTCCTCGACTTCTTCCGCCCCGGCGGCCCCCAGGAAGAGGAGCCCGAACCGGGCCCCGATGTGGACGACGGAACCGTCCAGACGCGAACCGTCAGCCCCCCCAAGTTCATCGTGGCCCCCGACGTGCCCGACATGTCCGTCGTGGGCAAGCCCGAAACGAAGGTCGACGCCATCAAACTGGCCAAAGGCAACCCCGCCTTCGTCGACGACTTCGAAATGCGCGGCATGCTCTACGCCAAGCTGCTCACCAGCCCCCACGCCCACGCCCGCATCCTGGACATCGACGACGGCGAGGCGCGCGCCATGGACGGCGTGCACGCCGTCATCCACTACAAAAACGTCGAGCGCGTGCGCTACGCCTCCGGCGGGCAAAGTTACCCCAACCCCCGCCCCCACGATCAGGTCAGCTTCGACAACAAAGTGCGCTACGTCGGCGACCGCGTCGCGGCCGTCGCCGCCGATTCCGAAGAAATCGCCGCCGCGGCCCTCAAGAAGATCAAAGTCGAATACGAGGTGCTACCCGCCGTCTTTGACGAAAACGAAGCGATCAAAGAAGGCGCGCCCGTCATCCACGACGAGCCCGAAATGGAAGGCGCCGGCGCCCACGATCCCCAGCACAACATCAGCCACCTCATCGAAGCCCAGGTCGGCGACGTAGAAGAGGGGTTCCGCCAGGCCGACGTCGTCTACGAGAACGTCTACCGCGTGCACCAGGTACAGCAAACGCCCATCGAGCCGCACATCGCCATCAGCTACTGGGATCCCGACGAGCGACTCGTGATCCGCACCTCCACCCAGGTGCCCTTCCACGTGCGCCGCATGGTGGCCCCCCTGCTCGGCCTGCCCGTGCGCCGCATCCGCGTCATCAAGCCGCGCATCGGCGGTGGCTTCGGCGCCAAGCAGGAGATGCTCATCGAGGATATCGTCGGTCATTTGACGCTCAAGACGGGCCGTCCCGTGCGACTGGAGCTGACGCGGGAGGAAGAATTTGTCAGCAGCCGTACGCGACATCCCCAAACCATCGTCTACAAAACGGGCGTAGACGAAGACGGCAAGCTGGTCTCGCAAAAGATGACGATCCTGGGCAATACCGGACCTTATGCCACCC
>CAYSMQ010000208.1:0-8557 GCA_964432035.1 uncultured Ardenticatenaceae bacterium | reverse complement strand
CTGGCTCTGTGTGGGCCTCGATCCCCATCCTGGCCGGCTTCCATTACCCACCATGCAATGGGACGAGCCGGTTCTGCCCTTCAACAAGGCCATCATCGACGCCACAGCCGACCTGGTTTGCGCCTACAAACCCAATCTGGGCTTCTACTTGCAGTGGGGCGCGGCGGGCATCATCGCCCTGGAACGCACGATCGCTTACATTCCTGAGGACATCCCCATCGTCGTCGACTGCAAAACCGGCGACATTGGACACACGCAGGCGGCCTGGGCCAGCGGCCTCTTCGACGTGTGGAATGTTGATGCCGTGACCGTCAACCCCTACGTCGGCGCGGACGCCATCTTGCCCATGATCGGCGAACGACCCGAGCGTGCCGTTTACGTCCTGGCGCGCACCTCTAACCCAGGCGCCGTCCAATTCCAGGGCGATTTACAGACCGAGACCGGGCTGTCCGCCGACGTCTTGTGCAGCCGCTGGGATGTGCAGGGAACGGTGGGCTATGTTGTCGGCGCCACCTACGCAGAAGAACTCGCCGTCGCCCGCCGCCTGGCACCCGACGCGCCCTTCCTCGTGCCCGGCGTCGGCAGCCAGGGCGGCGATCTCGAAGCTGCCGTAGAGTACGGGCCGGATTCCGTTGCCGGCCCCCTGATCAATGCCAGCCGCAGCATCATCTACGCCTCCGGCGGCGCAGACTTTGACCAGGCGGCGCGCGCCGCGGCGCAGCAGCTGCGCGAGCAGATCAATGCGCCGCGCGCAGCCGTCGTTTAAGAGAGGCAACGTATTGCGCAACCGCTGCGACAATTGCACCTCCTCAAACATACGGAGAATGAGTTATGGAAGAACGCCGGTCTAAACTTAATGCAGGTACGGGCATGGCGCTTGGCGCCGGTGCCAGTGCTCTGATTGCTGCTGTCGTACACTTCGTTACCGGAGATAGTTCTGTGTGGATCTGGGCGATTCCGGTCGGTCTGGGGGCCGGTCTGGCGATCGGCGCTGGAAGCAGCCGAGGAAAGTCATAGGGCACTCTACCGGGCTTACTGCGCTTCGGGTAACGCATAGCGAAACACCTTGTTGGCGTTGCCGGTAGCCAGCATGTTGCCCTCAGGGTCAAAGGCGATACCAAAAATTACGCCTTCGGTATCCGTCGTGCCCAGATAGTCTCCGCTGCTAGAAAAAGTAATGATGCCCGGAAAATCCCCGACGTAAATGCGCCCTTGCCCGTCTACGGCGAGTGCGCCGGGACTGGTAAACTGGCCCGGTTCGTCGCCGCCGCTGCCAAAGCGCGAGCGATACCGCCCCTCGCTGCTAAATAAGAAGACGCCATCCTGTCGCTTGCCTAGCACATCTTCGTACGTTCCTAACACGTACACATTGCCCAGGCCGTCCACGGTCAGGCCATCCACGCCGCGCACCTCGGCCGTCTCTTCAAGATCGACGACGTGCAGCACGGCGCCCTGGGCATCAAAGCGCACATATTCGTGAAAATGATTCAAGCCCACGATGTCGCCGTTGGGCGCCACCGCCACGCTACGGAAAGAGACCGGGCTGTCGCTTTCATACGTTAACGTCCCTTGCGCTTCGCCGCTCTGCCGCGCGAACCGCACCAGGTCTCCCCCTTGCACGGCATACACGTCACCCTCTAGCCCGACCGCCAGAGCCTGGACAACGCGCTCGTCGTCCCACTGCCACAGGCCCAGATACTCGCCCTCCGCATCAAAACGTTGCACGCGCCCCGAGCTATAGTCCGCCACAAATAACTCGCCGTCCGGCGCTACGGTAATGGCCCGGGGGTCCACGAACTGTCCCGGTGCAATACCTTCGCTGCCAAAACTATCAAGCAGCGTGGCAAAATCCATATCCTCCTCGGCGATGACTTCCTGCGCGCCCTCTTCCAACACCTCGGCCACGCCGGTTGCCACGGGCTCCTGTCTGAATTCGGACCATATTGCCGCGCCCCCTGCCAGAAGAGGAATGACCGTCGTGCCCAGCACGATCAGCAGCACGCTGCCGGCGATCAGACAACCGATGCGACGGACAATAGATGCATTACCGGCCGCCAGCTCTACGTCCATGTGCTGTGAAGATAAACTCAGGCCATCCGCCAATCGCGCCACCGCCTCCCGCGCCTGCGCTCGCTCCACAGCAAAGGTCTGCGCGTAAAGTCGCGTTGCCTGTTGCCTGTTGCCGGCGTTGATCAGGCGCACGATCTCTTCTATTGCTTCCTGCTTTTCTGATAGTAGAGAGGCGCTGCGCGTGTGGCTGCGCAACGACTGGGGAACGATGACCGTGTTCCCGCAGTACTCGCAGCGCACGGTGGCGTGATCGCCGCCGTCGAACGCAAGGCGCCCGCCGCACGAAGGACACTTGAAGATTTCGGCCATAACGTTCTCCTTATTGAAGCCTATCTTTAATTTTAGCTATAGTATTAACGGATTACCTTTCGATTTAAAGGTGACTTTTTGGCTGCTCTGTCGCGCCTCGTTCATTATTTACGCCTTGGGCGCCCGCTGTTTCTGGCGGGTGGGGTTGTCCTGTACCTGCTAGGCGTGGCCATCGCTCTGTACGATGGCGCATCGCTCAACATCAGAGTACTCCTTTGGGGTCAGGTAGCGGTCACTGCCGTGCAGATCATGACCCATTACAGCAACGACTATTTTGATCTTGCGGCCGATAAGGCCAATCCCACGCCAACGCGCTGGTCAGGCGGCAGTGGCATCTTGCCCGCCGGTCTCATTGCCCCGTCGCTGGCCCTGGCAACGGCCGTCGCCGCCGGCCTTCTGGCGCTGGTCGCTGCCCTGTGGCTGGTTCTGGTGCTGCCGGCGGGTCCTCTCGCCTTGCCTCTACTGCTCCTGGCCCTTTTCCTGGCCTGGAGCTACAGTGCGCCCCCCTTGCAGTTACACTCAACCGGCGCTGGAGAAGTCGCCGCTGCTTGCCTGATCGCCGGTCTGACCACCCTCGTTGGCTACTATCTACAGGCCGCTCGCTTCTCTGCCCTTCCTTTCCTCGCCGTCTTCCCCCTCGTCATTTTGCAATTCAATATGCTGGTGCTCATCGAATTTCCCGATGCGCGCGGCGATGCGGCTGTGGGCAAAAACACCCTTGTCGTGCGCCTGGGCCCGGCGCGCGCTGTCCGCCTGCTACAGGCGAGCATAGTCCTTTACGTCTTACTTTTGCCTGTACTGTGGCTTTCAGGCCTGCCGGCGTTGGTCACCGGCGTTCTGGCCCTGTTCAACGCGCCCGGGCTCCTCTGGCTCGCCGTGCGCCTGCGCCAGGGCGCCTGGGCCAAGCCATCCTGGTGGAACTGGTTAGGCTTTATGGGCATCGCCCTCCTCGTTGGCTCGGCAGTGGTTCAGCTGGTTGCGTTTGTCACGCTGTTTTCCATGGGTCGCTAAGCTACAGCCCCACGCCCCACGTATATTCCAGGTTGCCATATCCCGGGCTCATAGCCCTGACGTCTAACGGCCTGCCTCCGATGCGCCCCGTCAGATCTGTCGTGCGGAAGACGTACTCGTTGTAGTTGTAATGGGATAGCCACATGGGGCTCAGCTTGCGGCGCTCGAGAATCACCTGATTGTGCGCGTAGGGCAGCAGCCGGAAACTCATAAAATCGCCATTCTGCGCCTCACAGTAAACGGTAAAATGCGCATACGAGCCGTTCTGTGGGCTGACGCCCATGCGCACCGTCTTGAACGTCGTCGTTTCCAGAGAGCCGGCGCGACAGTAATAAGCCGACGGTAAGATCTGCTTGTTCAGGTTCTCGAGCCAGCGCGGAAACAGCTTATCCCCTCTCCTTAGCAGATGGGGGCCGACGTAGGGGATGAAGCAGGAAAAGATGCTGCCGTCGGCAAACGCTGCCCAAACCCACTTCCAGGGGAAGGGTAAGATGTTGAGGCAAATGCGTTGGAAATAGCCGATGCCCGACAGCGCTTCCGTACCCGAGGGTGAGCTAAACTCCCCTTCAAACTGTATGTGACGCCAGGCTAGCGTATCCGCGCCGCCCAGCGGAGTATCCACGGGGCTTACAGAGGGCGAGGATACTTCCGAGGCAGGGTCACCCCACACCTGAAACTGTCCGCCGCCTTGACGTCCTTTAAAGTCGGCGTCGATGGCAAAGGGCCGTCCGCTGCCAGGCACAATCTCTCCGCCGTATCCCTCTTCATTCCAGGCCCGGAGGGCTTGACCACGTGTCAAGTCCGCTACGACGGTCTCGTCGACTAACTTGTCGTACATTCGCTGCCCGTCGTACAGCCAGCCCAGGGCAAAGGCGTCGATGGGCTGTTCGTGGTCCGCTGGGCCAGAACCGTTCACCGATTTCAGCGGCAGACCGCCATGCTCCATGCCGTTGACCCGTACCGGCTCTCCCGCGCACGAGACGAGCACATACATGATCTGCTTTGGCCCAAAGCCGCCGTCTTCGCTTTCGGGCAGCAGCAGGAAGAACCACCACAGGGAGGAAAAAGGATTCGTCTTTTCTGGATACCAGTCCCAGATCTTAGGGAAAATCTCGTTGCTCATAGCGCCTTGTTTACTCGTCGTTTTGACAGGGTCTTCGATAAGGTACCAAGTTTACCGGCAGTGTATGCTTCCGGACAAGTTAGGTAGTTCTGTGGGATGCAAAAAGCGCCCGGCTCTCATGAGAGCCGGGCGCCTAATTCTTGCAAAGAGTCGTCAGACTTTAAGACAGTCCAACAACTTCACCCGTCTCCGGATCGATGTCAATCTCGTAGAACGCCGGTCGTGTGGGCAAGCCGGGCATCGTGCTCATCGTGCCCACAAGCGGGTAGATGAAGCCGGCGCCAACGCTGGCGCGGATGTCCCGAATGGGCACGGTGAACCCTTTCGGTACCCCCTTCAGCTTGGGATCGTGGCTGATGCTCAGGTGCGTCTTGGCCATGCAGATGGGCAGTTCGCTGAAGCCCAGGCGATTGTAGCGCTCGATCTTGCGTTCGGCCTCTTCCGAATACTCCACGCCGTCCGCGCCGTACACCTCGCGCGCGATAGTCTCGATCTTGTCTTTGATGCTGGCTTCCAATGGATAGAGGAACTGGAAGTTGTTTGGTTTTTCCGCGGCGGCAATAACGGCCTTGCCCAGCTCCACCGAGCCCTGACCGCCTTCTGCCCAGTGATTGCTCATCACGGCGTCTTCCGCGCCTGCCTTCAGGGCAATCTTGCGCACCAGTTCCACTTCGGCGTCCGTGTCATCTTTGAAGCGGTTGATGGCTACGACGACGGGAATGCCGAAGCTCAGCGCGTTCTTGATGTGCGCCACCATGTTGTCCGCGCCGGCTTCCAGCAGTTCCAGATTCTCTTCTGTGTAGGCCGGATCCAGCGGCGCGCCGGCGGTCACCTTGGGTCCACCGCCGTGCATCTTCAGCGCGCGAATTGTCGCCACCAGCACGACGACGTTGGGAACCAGACCGCTGTAGCGGCACTTGATGTTGAAGAACTTCTCCATGCCGATGTCCGCGCCAAAACCGGACTCCGTCAACACGAAACCGTCCGGTCCCACCAGTTTCAAGGCGATCTGGTCGGCGACAATAGAGCTGTTACCGTGGGCGATGTTAGCGAAAGGCCCGGCGTGCACAAATGCCGGCGTTCCTTCCAGCGTCTGCATCAGGGTGGGCATGATGGCGTCCTTCATCAAGACCGTCAGCGCACCGGCCACACCCAGATCGTCGGCCGTGACTGCCTCGCCGGCGTGGCTGGTGCCGATCACCATGCTGCCCAGACGTTCGCGCATGTCCGCCAGGCTGGTCGTCAGGGCCAGGATGGCCATGATTTCGCTGGCAACCGTGATGTCAAAGCCGGTCTCCCGCGTGAACTTCTCCGCCGGCCCGTGCCCGATTTCAATGCTGCGCAAGTAACGGTCGTTCGTGTCCGTTACTCGCCGCCAGGTGATGCTCTCAGGATCAATATCCAGGCGCACGAAACGCCGGATCTCTTCCTCTGTCAACTCGTTGGGATCGGTCTTGTCGATGCCCAGCTTCTTAATGCGCCGCATCATGATCGGCGTGAAGTGACGGTTGCCCTCTTTGTCCGGCGGACACAGGCGGTTGAACAGCGACTCGTCGCTCTGATACGACTCGTGGTGCATGCGCGTGTCAATGGCTGCGGCCAGCAAGTTGTTGGCGGCCGTGATGGCGTGAATGTCTCCCGTCAGGTGCAGGTTGAAATCTTCCATGGGAATGACCTGCGAGTACCCGCCGCCTGCTGCGCCGCCCTTGATACCAAACGTTGGGCCCTGTGAGGGCTGGCGTATGTTCGTGAAAACCATCTTGCCCAGATGAGCGCCGAGGGCCTGGCTCAGGCCCACCGTCGTCGTCGTTTTACCCTCACCCAGAGGCGTTGGTGTAATCGCCGTCACGTCCACGTACTTACCGTTGGGACGGTCGGCCAGCCGCTCGAGTACCGAGAGCTTTACCTTGGCCTTGTATGGCCCGTAAAGCAACAGTTCTTCTGGCAGCAAACCAACCTCTTCGGCAATCTGGCTGATCGGCTTTAGCGTCGCCTCCTGTGCGATTTCCAGATCACTGGGAACCGGCGTTTTCAGCTTCAATGGGGTTGCTTTTATCATGTGCTCAGTCTCCTTAGGAAAATGTGAAACGCGTACATGTCTAGTATACTACTAATATATCAGCGACCAAAGATTGCTAGGTCGCAAAGATGCGCGCCGTTGGGACCTCGGTTAGAATCCGCCACAGTCGCTCAAACGATTGAACCTGAGGAGCAATTTGTGGCGCAAGAAAAATCAACCGTAGCCTTTCAAGGGGAGCGCGGCGCTTACTCTGAACAGGCCGTCCACCAGCATTTCGGGCGAGACGTCCAGACCCTTGCCTGTCGCGCCTTTGGCGACATTTTTGAGGCCATTCACCAGGGCGAGGCGCAGCACGGCATGCTACCCGTGGAAAATTCGCTCGCCGGCGCCGTCGTGTCCGCCTACGATCAGCTCATGGATCACGATCTGCGCATTCAGGCAGAGGTCGTGCTCAAAGTCGAGCATTGCCTCATGGCGCCTTCCGGCGCGGCCTTGCAGGATATAAAGCGCGCTATTTCCCATCCGCAGGCCCTGGCCCAATGCGAGCGCACATTGCGCCGCATGAATATCGAGCCCGTCGTTCACTACGACACGGCCGGCGCCGCACGCGATCTCGCCGCCGAACCAAAACCAGACACTGCGGCCATTGCCAGCGCCCTCGCGGCCGAGACCTACGGATTAGACATCCTGGTACATAACCTGGAAGATCTACCCTTCAACTACACGCGCTTTTTCGTTCTGGGGTTGACCGATCCCCCGCGCGACGATCCCAGCAAGACGTCCATCGTCTTTACCACCGGGCACGAGCCGGGCGCTTTGTACGCCGTGCTGCGCGAGCTGGCGCAACGCGACATTAATATGACCAAGATCGAGTCCCGGCCTCGCCGCAACCGGCCCTGGCACTATCTTTTCTACGTTGATTTCGAGGGACACGTAGATCAGCCGGGCGTACAGGAGGCGCTCATGGGCATTCTCAAATGCGCTTCGATGTTAAAAGTGCTGGGCTCTTACCCCGCCGCGCCGCTTCCGGTGACCACAACCTCCTGACGAATGTTGGTGCGAAGACGACGCAGCTATAATAGTATGCCTTCATGGGAAAGATTACCAAAGTGACAGTCTGCGTCTGATGGGATGACAACTGTCATGAATGGGGTGAGGAGGAGACTGTGGATTGGTTGACTGGAGAACAGGAGATTAGAGATTGGTTGAAGGAACGGAGTCTACGCCGGTTTCAGATGCATTAACTGCGTTAAACATTGAGCATAGAATCTTTCGCCATCCTGGGCCGGTGCGGTCCTTGGAGCAGGCGGCGGAGGAGCGGGGGCAGGAGCCGGAGCAAGTGGTGCGCAGCCTGCTATTTCGCATCAGCGCAGAGGAGTTTGTGATGGTACTCATCGCCGGCTCCCAACAGGTGGACTGGCGCGCCTTGCGCAATGCGGTAGGCGAGTCTCGGCTGACGACCGCCAGTCGCGACGAAGTGCTACGCGTCACAGGCTACAAGCTGGGCGCCGTTTCTCCCTTTGGCCTGCCTCAGCCCGTGCCCCTGCTCGTCGACGAAAGCGTGCTTGCGCCCGAAGTGCTTTCCATCGGCTCCGGCGTCCGCGGCGTCACCATTATTCTCAAGCGCGACGCCCTGCTGCGCGCCCTGCAGTCGCTGGGCGAGGCGCCCGTCGTGCGTGTGGGACAGGAAACGCTGGCGGGCTGACCCTGCTCCACCTGCTGCCCTTAAGGCGCAACTTCCGTAGCCGCCGCAGGCGCGCGCAGCACAAACTGCAACGTTCCGTCCGGACTATGTCCATAAAATAGCCAGGTTGGTTGCAGTTGCTGACCGGCAGCTTCTTCTTGCGTAGCAGGCACATGCAAATATCCTGGAACTGCCCAATCAATGACCAGCGTCTCATAACGGTCGGCGAACGTCGATGCATCTTGCCCATCACTGCCAGGCGCCTCAGCCGACGATAGGACCCTGGTAAAATCCTCACTGACCGGGCTCGTGATGCTCAACCAGGGTAACGCCGTCTCTT
>CAYSMQ010000207.1:0-8595 GCA_964432035.1 uncultured Ardenticatenaceae bacterium | reverse complement strand
AAGAGCCTGCGCGGCTCAGACCCCGATGCCGCCCTCTACTGGATGGCCAAAATGGTCTACGCCGGGGAAGACCCGCGCTTTATCTTTCGCCGCATGGCCATCCTCGCCGGCGAAGACGTGGGCCTTGCGGATCCCAACGCCATCAACGTTGTCATGAGCTGCTGGCAGGCCTTCGAGCGCATCGGCATGCCCGAAGGCGCTTTTCCCTTGGCCGAAGCCGCCCTCTATCTGGCGACCTGCCCCAAGTCTAATTCCGCCTTGGCCTTTTTCGACGCCATGCGCGCCGTGGAAGAGGAACAGGAAGCGGACGTGCCCACGCACCTCAAGGACGCCAACCGCGACAAAGAAGGGTTCGGGCACGGGCGTGGCTACCTTTACCCGCACGCTTACCAGGAGCATTGGGTGGCCCAACAATACCTGCCCGAAACGCTTCAGGGTAAGATGTTCTATGAGCCAAGCGAGCAAGGCTACGAGCAACAGATCGCGCAGCAGGTCGCCCGGCGACGCGAGGCGCAGCTGGCAGCCATGGTCGAGGCGGCAGACGATTGGCGTCTACAGACGGGCGGCGAGACGTTGACGACTGGCCCAACTAACCGCAACCGCGACATGTGGTTGCAGCGCGTGGTAAACAGCACCGGGCGCGGACTGGCGCAGGTGCGCGACAGGATTTTCGAGCTGGCCCAGGTGCAGCGCCACCATCTCGTGCTCAATCTGAACGCCGGCAGCGGTCTACTGACCTGGGAAGCCGTGCGCCAGGCGCCGGAAGGGGGCGTGTGGGCCATTACGAGCGATGCGGACGCCAGCGAGGCGTTACGCCAGCAGGCCGAACGCCTTCCCGAGCTACAACGACCGCACGTGCTCGTGGGAGAAGCCACCGACCTGGCCCGTCTCTTGCAGTTGCGCGGCGAAGAGGACGTGCGCTTTGACCGCGTGCTGGCGCGCAACCCGCTGGCCCGATTTACGTTGGAGCCGGAACCGTTACGGGCGGCAGCGCAACATCTGCGCGACGATGGCCTTTTCGTCTTCGCACAGGTCATTCCCAGACATGGTCAGAGGCTCTATAAACTGGTAGACTGGTCCGACACGGAGCCGGCAATCCAGGAGGACGTCGCCGCTGCAGAAGAGATTCTTTACAATGACAGTAGCGATCCTCTCACGGGCTGGGACACGCCCGAGCTGGAAAAGGCACTAAGTGACGCCGGCTTCACGATTCTGTCCCTCCAAGAAGAGCGCCATAGCGAACAGCGACGCTTGACCGACCGCCATCTGCAGCGCTGGTTCCAGGAGGAGCCGCTAGAAGACGGCCGCCCCACCTACCGCGCTCATCTACGGCAAGCCGGCCTTTCTGATAAAGATATGGACGACGTATCTAGACTCTACGGCAAGCAACTGCGTGATGAGACGGTGAAGTGGGAGAGTGTGATCGTTTACGTTGTTGCTGGAAATTGAAAAGCAGAGATTAGAGATTGGAGATTAGCGATTTAATCTCCATTCTCCAATCTCCAATCTCCAATCTCCATTATTATGACTCGATTACGGACACAACTACGCCCCATCACCTTCGACCTAAACTACACCCGCTACGCGGAAGGGTCCGTGTTGGCGCGGTTTGGGCATACGCACGTGCTCTGCAATGTCACGCTAGATGAGGATTTGCCGGGCTGGTTGAAGAACCGGCCCGACCCGCACGGCTGGTTGACGGGCGAATACGCCATGCTGCCACGCAGCACGCACACGCGGCGGCGCGAACGCCTCTTTCCCGGGGGGCGCACGCAGGAGATTTCGCGTCTCATCGGGCGCAGCCTGCGCGCAGCCGTAGACCTGCAGGCGCTTGGCCCGCGCCAGCTCATTGTCGACTGCACGGTGCTACAGGCCGACGGCGGCACGCGCACCGCGGCCATTACCGGCGGTTGGCTCGCCGTGGCTCTAGCCCTGCGCCCGCTCATCGCAAATAGTACAATTCCCTCGAGCACCATTCAGGAACAAATCGCCGCAATCAGCGTGGGCATTGTCGACGGCGAACCGGTACTGGACCTGGCCTACGAGCAAGATTCGGCAGCCGCCGTCGACTGCAACGTGGTCATGACCGCAGCCGGCGACCTCGTCGAAGTGCAAAGCACGGCCGAACGCGGCGCTTATACTCGCGCCCAGTTTGACGACCTGCTGGACTTGGCGGCGAAGGGCATTGACGAGCTAATCAAGTTGCAACGCGAGGCGCTGAACGAATAACAGTTGACTGGAGATTAGAGATTGGAGATTGAATCTCTAATCTCCAGTCTCCAATCCCCCCCATGAACTTCACACCCGAATCCACCGACCTCTTCCCTTACTTGCGCGACACGCGGCGCGATCTGCACCGCCACCCTGAACTGGGTTTCCAGGAGCATCGAACGGCGGGCATTGTGGCTCGCGAACTTGGACAGCTGGGGATGGAAGTACAGACCGGCGTGGGCCAGACCGGCGTCGTCGGTCTTCTCAGCGGCGAGCGTCCGGGCCCGACGGTGCTGCTGCGCTTTGACATGGACGCGCTGCCCGTAAGCGAAGAAAATGACGTCGATTATCGTTCCCAGGAGGACGGACGCATGCACGCCTGCGGGCACGACGGGCACGTAGCCATCGGGCTCGGCGTGGCGCAGTTGTTGGCCCGCCGCCGGCGCGACATCGCCGGAACGCTCAAATTTGTGTTCCAACCGGCGGAGGAAGGGCTGGGCGGCGCCTTTGCCATGATCGCCGACGGCGTGCTGGAAAATCCGCGGCCCGACGTGGCGCTGGCCCTGCACCTGTGGAACCACTTGCCGTTGGGTCAGGTGCGCGTCACGCCTGGACCGTGCATGGCGTCTTCCAGCATCTTCACGCTCACCGTAAAAGGCAAAGGCGGACACGGCGCCGCTCCGCACAAGGCGGTCGATCCGGTGCTGGCTGCCGCGCACATCGTCGCCGCGCTGCAAAGCATTGTCAGTCGCAACATCGATCCCCTTGATAGCGTTGTGGTCACGGTCGGTCAGTTCAGCGCCGGCAGCAGCTTCAACGTGATTCCTGAACGCGCGGAGCTAAAAGGCACCGTGCGCAGCTACGACGCCGACACGCACCGTCTCATCTATCGCCGAATTTTGGAGATGGCGCGCAACATGGCTACCGCCTTTGGTTGTGAAGCGGGCATGGAAACCGTGGCCATCGTGCCCGCTGTGGTCAACGATCCAGAGGTTGTTGACGTTGTGCGCGCTGCCTCCGCCGGCGTGGTTGGCGTCGAAAATGTGGTCGGCGGGCGCGACATGGCCTCCGAGGACATGGGGCAGATTTTGGAAGAGATTCCCGGCTGCTACTTCTTTGTTGGATCGCGCAATGAAGAAGCCGGCTACCATCACCCACACCATCATCCCCGCTTTGATTTTGACGAGCGCGCCATGATTACCGGCGTCGCAACGATGGCTGCCGCAGCCGGACGCTATGTCCTCGCCAGATGAAGCTACCAATCGCCGCTCTCCAGTTAAGCGGCCCCAATCTCAAATTAACCGATCTCCAACCTCCTCAGACTTATACCTCAGTACTCTCGCAAAACCGCCGCAAATGTGTTAGATTCATCGTAAGCATGCCCGGATATAATTCCAATGTGGGATCGTATCGCACTGACACCATTGACAACGAAGGCGTTGTCGTCCTCGCCGGCGGCGTGGGTGGGGCAAAGCTGGTAAACGGCTTTGCACAGGTGGTTCCCGCTGGAAAATTGACCGTTATTGTCAACACAGGTGATCATTTTCGGCACATGGGGTTGGCCATCTGTCCTGATCTGGACGCTGCCATGCACACCTTTGCCGGTGGGCGAGCCCGGAGACGGAATGGGGTCGGAAGAGCGATAGCTGGCGCACTCTCGATAAATTTAAGCGCCTCGGCGGTCCAACGTGGTTAAAAAGATACATCTACCCGCCGATGTCTGGGTCACGCGAGCAGTGAGATACTTACAAAAGTAATGGAGCTGATCAAATCATGACAACGTGGGCCATCATACCAGTTAAACCGCTACGCTATGGCAAGAGTCGTCTCGCCCATATTCTTTCGCCTGACGAACGAGCGGAATTGACGACCAAGATGTTACATCACACATTACGTGTCCTGGAGAACGTGCCCGCCATCTATCGCACGCTGGTTATCAGCCGCGATCCGGCTGCCCTTAAACTTGCGCGCCAACACGGCGCCTTTACTTATGGCGAAGGCGACAAGCAAGATCTAAACCTGGCGCTCGCCCGCGCTGCACATATCGCCGCCGCCAGAGAAGCAAGCGGCATCCTCATTCTACCCGCCGATTTACCCCTGCTTTCTACCGACGATGTGGAAATGATGCTTGCAGGCGTCAAAACCAAAGCGTCGGCTTACAAATATACGAACGGTAACCAAACACTCGGCTACCATCCGTCGCGTACGGTTGCCATTTGCCCCGATAGGAACGAGGACGGCACCAACGCGCTATACGTGAGTCCTGCCGTCGGCTTTGAGTTTAGATATGGTGATGGCAGCTATGATCGGCACCTTCGCGAAGCCGAGCGGCTCGGTATTCCTTGCCGCGTCGTACACGCACCCGGCCTCAAATTCGATCTCGACACGGAAGAAGACTGGTACACGTATCAGGCCCTGGTCAGCGACGAAGAGTTAGTCCCCGACCACTGAGCGCACATCACGGAAGGCTGTACAGTGTGGAGTGTTTTAAGTGGATTGTCGTTAGAACAACACTCCACACAAAACAAATCCAGCCGGCACGTCCCCCCTTCTACCCATTGTCCCCCCTTCCGCATTCTGATAGACTTTGTCCCATGAACCGTCCTGTACTCACTTTCTGGGAGAGGTCGTGAGCAGAACCCGGCTGTACGTCTTGCGGCGCGCTCGCGCGGCGCTTCCCGCCATCACACTGCTCGTCATCTTTGCGCACCTTTTTGTGGCATGCAGCATTCTTGGCGGCGGCGATGGCGATGGCGGCGAAGAAGCGTATCCTGCGCCAGACGCCGGAAGCGAGCTTCCCGTCGCCGGGCCTACGCTCACCTGTAGCCAGGAATGCGCCGATCGCGGACAGTGCGGCGAAAGCGCCGATCGTGGTCGCGTGGTGCTCCTTAGCACTAACGAGCCCGGTGTATCGCCCGCCGACTTCGACCTTGCCGTGGCAGATGGCGCCGCGGTCAGCGTTCTGGAAGCGCGTCCCGCAAATGTTCAGGAAACCGCCAGCGGCTTCGAGTTCTCGGTCGACTTCTACCGCGTTCTTGTGCAAGACCGTAACGTAGAGGGCTGGGTCGCCGGCTGGTGCGTTCTAAATCCATAGATAAATAGGGGGTAACCATGCGCCTGGAAAAAAAACGAGACAGCGAACTCGCTCAACGCAAAGGAATGGCAAGAAAGACTATCGTGCAGGTGCTATGGTTTGGCATCTCTGCCGTTGCCTCCTACTTTGTGCTGGAGTGGCTGTTTGCCACCGGTGAGCTAAGCTACGATTTCTTCTATAACGAGTTGGCCGTGCCGCGCTCGGTGCCCGAATTGGGTATTCTTGCCGCCCTGATCTTCATCTCCGTGATGATCATGCAGTTCTTCCTCGTGCTAGGCTATGTTATTGCCAGTCCACAAGGACGTGAGCGCACAGGCAACCCGTCGGCCTACTCCACCACGTACGATCCCATGCAGGATGACTATCGACACTGACGTCGTCGCCGTCGTCCTTGCCGCCGGCGTCGCCAGTCGCATGGGGCGCGCCAAGCAGCTCCTGCCCTGGGGCGGGCATACGATTCTCGAGCAAACCCTACACAACGTCCGCCAAAGTCGCATACAGCAAACGGTGGTTGTGACCGGTTATCGCGCGCAAGCGGTTGCCGCGCTGGCCCGCCGCGCGGGCGCCACCATCGTGCACAACGAGAATTATGAAGAGGGCGAGATGCTCTCCTCATTGCAGGTAGCCGTGGCTCAACTGCCCAAGGACTGCCCGGGCGTCCTCGTTATGCTCGCCGACCAGCCGCTGGTCGAGGCGCAAACGATTAACCGGCTCCTTGCAGCCTTTCAAAAAGGCCGTGGAGACATCATTGCGCCCACTTACGAGGGACAGCGTGGCAATCCCGTACTCATCGGCGAACGTTTTTTCGACGAAATGCTGGCGCTCCCCTTGGGCGCAGCCCCACGCGACCTGCTGCGACGCCATCCTGAGGCGTTACACCTGGTTCCCGTTACATCTGATTCTGTAATCCTGGACATCGACCGCCCCGCCGACTACGAGCGCCACCGCCCGAACGCTGATTCTTCATAAAAAAGTGAGGCGGCCGGAACAGCGGGCGCTGCCCGTGCCGCCTCTGGGCGGGGAGCTAGTATCATATTACCATATTAAGCGCGGATGTCAACAGAATTGGGGCAAAAAAGTAAACGTTTTTATTAGTCCGCGCTCGGCCACCCCATCTCCCCGATATATGCCTTTTATATATCCCGCTGTTTACATCACTCTAACGCGGCTTGTCTACGTTGGAGAATGCGACTTTCACTTTGAACAACAAGTGTATAAGGAGTTGACTTCGACATGAAAAAGTATTGGAAACTACTGACACTCCTGGTGGCCGGCTTGCTCTTGGTAGCCGGCGCGGACGCAGCCATGGCACAGACGGAAACCCCGTCTGAGGCCGATTGGTACGTCCGCTACTGGAATAACATGGACCAGGTTGGCCAGCCCGTCCTCGAGCGCAATGAGATAGACGTCGACCACGATTGGGGCCTGGGATCGCCGGGCTCTGCCTTGAATCCAGATAACTTCTCGGCGCAATGGACCAGCCCCGTCTTCTTTGAAGAAGGTACCTATCGTTTTACGCTGAGCAGCGACGACGGAGCGCGTGTGTGGTTGGACAGCCACGGTTACATCATCGATAGCTGGACTCAGCGCACCATGGAAGAAACAGATGTTGCCATTGTCGACCTTGAAGAAGGCGTACATGACATCGCCGTGGACTACTTTGAAGACGGCGGGTTCGCAGCCATTTCATTTGACTGGCAACGCGTGGGCGATGAAGACACCGATGATGAGACGAATGTGACCATCGATCCCAATCGTGGACCGGTCGGCACCGAGGTATTCGTTCGCGCCACCGGCTTTACCCCGGGCAGCAATGTGACAGTTGGTATCGGTCGCGCTGCCTCTGAAACGACAACCAGTTTTGAAACGCAGATTCCGGCGGACGGAACGCTTGAAACCAGCATTACCGTGCCCGAGGGCGCCGATGTTGGCGACCCGTGGCGCGTGTTGATACTGGGCGAAGGCGCCGAACGAGCGCTTTCCACTGATTTCATCGTCACCGCCGACGGCGACGACGGCACGTGCGGTCCCACCTATGTCGTGCAGCCCAACGATTGGCTATACAAGATAGCGCGCAACTGCAATACGACTGTGGATGCAATCCTGGCGCTCAACCCCGGTATCCAGACACCTAACAGCATCCCCGTGGGCCTGACCCTGGACATGCCGGTTGGAGAGGAAGACGAAGCCCAACCGAACGTGACCATTACACCGCAAAGTGGTCCGCCCGGCACGACGATAATGGCGGATATCACGGGCTTTGCGCCGAACGAGGAAATATCCGTTGCCGTGCGCGAACCCGGCGAGCTTCCACAGACCGGGATGCCCGTAAACACGAACGATGAAGGCAACGTGCAGGTTAACATACAGCTACCGGACGAGGTTCAGCCCGGCCAAACCTGGCACGTCCTAGTTCGCAGCGACGAGCAAAACGCCGAGTCGCAGCCCTTCACCGTAACGTCCGACACGGACGAGACAGTCATGGTTACGCCGCGCTACAATCTGAACTTGCGCAGCGGACCGGGCACTGACTTTGAGGATCTGGACACTGTGCCCGCGGGCACGACGCTTGAAGTCTTCGAGCGCAGCCCGGACGGTAACTGGGTGCGCGTGCAGTACAATGACACCAACGGCTGGATTGCCGCCTGGTTAGCCGACGTCAGCGGTACATTGGAATCCGTTCCGCTAAGTTCGGACGAGTAACGCTACTGTGACACTATCGTAGGGGCGGTTGGCCCACCGTTTGTGGGCCCGGAACCGCCCCTACAATGCCTCGCCCGCGCGCCGGCATTCGGTCCTGTCTCCTCAAAAGCGGTCGATGACGGTGACGCCGGGAACGGCAAAGGCGCCCATCTCCTGTAGCGCTCGCGGCGCGTCCGCCAGGGAAATGGTGCGACTGATTAGCTGTTGGGGAGCCAATTTTCCACTCTGAATCATCTGCAACATTTCTGGATAATCATGTGCGGGCATCCCGTGGCTGCCGACTATGGTTAGCTCGCGGGCAATGACCTGTGGCATCGGTAAGGGGGTTTCCCGATCCTCTTCAACCAACAGTCCCACCTGCACGTGACGTCCCTGTTTGCGCAGGCAAAGAATGGAGTTAGCGCAAGTTTCTCTGCTGCCAAGGGCATCCAGCGAGACGTGCGCCCCGCCGTCGCTCAACTCCCTGATCACCCCAGCCACATCCGGTTCATCGCGCCCGTGCACCGTGTGCGCCGCGCCTACCTCGTGGGCCAGCGCCAGCGCCCGTTCATTCACGTCAACGCCGATAACCTGCGCGCCCAGGGCCG
>CAYSMQ010000206.1:0-8601 GCA_964432035.1 uncultured Ardenticatenaceae bacterium | reverse complement strand
CGCTCGTTTTCACTATTTTGCCTCAAATTCTGGCAAAGCGCTTGACACTATCGGAAACTTGTGTAATCATTCCAGTATGCCAGTATGAAACAGCGTTTTATATAAAGAAACGCAGCATCATATTACCAGTGTGTGATGTTCCAGTCAACCCGCCATTGCCCCTTTCACGCGAACACGCATCTGGCATCTGAAGGCATAGCACAATATCCATGTTCGCTCTCGACATGTTGTTTTTCTCTTAAGAGGAGGTTGAAGATGAGACGGAACCGTTTAGTATTCACAGTTGTACTTATGCTGGCAATGGTATTGCTGGCGGCCTGTGGTCCACAGCCGCAGGAAGAGCCAGAAACCGCGGTAGAACCAACTGAGGCGCCCGCCGAGGAGGCAGCGGAAGAAAGCGGGGAAGAAGAAGCGGCGGAGGAAGACGCTGAAAGCGAAGATGTTGAAACTGGAGATGCCGAACCGGTGAAAATTGGTCTGTACGGGCCAATGACCGGGCCCGTTGCTTTTCTTGGCGAGGGCTTTGATTTCGGCATCCGGCTTGCCATAGAAGAACTCGGCAACGAGATTGCCGGTCACCCCATTGAGTACGTCGTCGCCGACAACCAGTGTAATCCTACCGATGCCGTCAACGCTGTGAGCAGGCTCATCGAAGAGGATGAGGTTGACGCCATCATCGGCGGAGGCTGTAGCTCGGCGACCGTCGCCGCCCTGCCCATTATCGCCGAAGGGCAAACGCCCGCCGTTAGCGCCACGTCCACTAACCCCGGCATTTACAATGAGATCGGCGTCGGAGGCAACGAATACGGCTTCCGCATCAACCCTGACGACTTGATTATGGCCCAGGGCTTTGCCGAGTACATTGTCAACGAGGGTGGCGCTACCAGCATCTCGCTCGTCGCCGAAAACACCGATTTCGGCCGTGGCGCCATCTCTGCCTACAAGCCCATTTTCGACAGCTTGGGCACGGAGATTGCCACCGAAGATTACTTCGATCTTGGCACCGCCGACTTCCGACCGGCGCTTACTGGGATGCGCGCCGCGCAGTCTGATGCAGTGCTCATCGTCATGACCGAAAACGACTGCGCCGCTTTTATGCGCCAGTATCGCGAAGTAGGCGTGGAGGCCGACGTCTATTCTCGTGGCGCGTGCACCTCGCCCCTGTTCCTTGAACTGACCGAAGACGATCCCTCTATTGCCGAAGGCATTGTGGAGTTCGTCTTTTTCTCCGGCTTGCAAGATCCGGACCTTGCCGAACGGTTCCTGGAACGTTGGGACACGCCACTTACCGGGCACCGCATGGGTGGCTACTACGCCATGTACCACACCCTGGCGCCTGCCATCGAGAAGGTCGTTGCCGATGGCAACGAAGTCAACCGCGAGACAATTCGCGAGGCCCTGGAGACGTTGAACGTGGAAACGCCGGCGGGATTGATCAGCTTTGACGATCACAACCAGGCCTATACCGACGGCGTCCTCGCCACGAACGTCATGCAAGATGACGGCACCGTCGACGTCGAACTTTTGGACATCGTAGAATTGGGCCCGGTTGAGCGCGACGACTCCTAAGCCCTTGTTTCTAACCGGGGTCCCGGGTAAATTGGGACCCCGGTTTCTCTTCTAGTTATAGGCGCCCGCACCTAATGCCAATTGAGCTTCAAATATTCTTCGAACATCTGCTAAACGGACTCACCCTCGGCGGGCTCTACGCGCTGGTCACGCTTGGCCTTGCTCTAACCTTTAGCGTCATCGATCTCGTTAACTTTGCCCACGGCGACCTTTTCATGATGGGCAGCTACACGCTGTTTGTGCTGCTTACTTTGGAGTCGATCGCCTTGCCCTACTGGTTGGTCATTGCTATCGTCATCGTGGTCACCGCCGTCTATGCCGTCGCGCTGGAACGCATCGCCATTCACCCCATCATCGACAGGAGCTGGCGCACGCACGCGGTCACGACCCTGGGTATTTCCATCGTCCTACAAAACGCAGCGCTCGTCATATTTACCGGCGATCCACGGCAAACACCCACAGCCCTGACCGCCACCATTATTTCGCCCCTTGGCATCCGCATTTCGGCGCAGAGAATTGTGGTCCTGGTCGTGACCATCCTGGTGTTCATCGGCTTACAGTGGTTCGTGCGTCGCACCAAGCTGGGCAAGACGATGCGCGCTGTGTCCCAAAACCGTGCTATGTGCGAGGTCGTGGGCATCAACGTGCGGCGCGTGGCCTTGATTACCTTTGCCATCGGCGGCGCCATCACCGGTCTGGCAGCAGCCCTCATCGCCCCGCTCTATAGCGTGTACCCCAATATGGGCGTTTTGCTGACGCTCAAAGCCCTGGCAGCCATCGTCATGGGCGGCATGGGTCATGTCAACGGCGCCATCTACGCCGCGTTCCTGTTGGGCATCGTAGAAGCGCTGTTTGGTGGATACGTCAGCTTTGCTTACCGCGACGTGGTCTCCTTCGGCCTCTTCATTCTCGTACTCTTCGTTAGACCGCGGGGTCTCTTTGGCAGGAGGGTCGGCTTATGAGCTTGCGTTGGCCGCGTGTTCAGCGCATCCTTGTGGCCCTTTTCCTTGTGGCCATCGCTCTGGGGCTCCCTCGCTTCACAACGTCGGGCTATGCGCTCAATGCCATGATCGACACCGTGCGCTGGATGATTTTTGCCCTGAGCTTCGATCTGGTGGCCGGTCACGCCGGCGCCGTTTCGCTGGGACATCCCGTCTTCTTTGGCGTCGGCGCTTACGTCGCGGCCATTCTGGGTCCGCGTTTCGGTCTCGGTTTTTTGGCTGACATGCTCCTTGCCGCCGTCCTCATGGGTCTGTTGGCCTTCGTTGCCGGTCTTGCCTTTTTCCGTATCCGTGGCGTCACCTTTGCCATCGGCACCCTTGGCGCTGCCCTCATCGCACAGCTGGTAGCCAACAATGCCTTCAGCATCACGCGCGGCCCAATGTGTATCCAGGGCGTAGCGCGTCCGGAATTTGTTATTCCCTTTACCGAAACCACCGTGCGCGTCACGCAGCCTACGCAGTACTACTATCTGGCGTTGCCCCTGCTTCTCCTTACCATCGTCGTCTACCTGGCACTTACCAGCTCACGCCTGGGGCGCGCCTTCACCGCCGTGCGCGAAGACGAGGTGCGCGCGCAGGCCGTAGGCGTTCATCCCTTGCGCTACAAAATGTTGGCCTTTGTCGTGGGCGCCGCCATCGTAGGCGCGCTTGGCTCGTTCCAGGCCCACTATGTCACGGTCGTGTGTCCGTCCGAAATGGCCCTTGGCCTGACCACAACGCTGCTCATCATCGTCTTCGTTGGCGGCGTGGGCAGCTTCCGGGGCGTCATGCTCGGCGCCGTCATCTTCAGCATCCTACCACGCCTGCTGGAAGGCGGTGGCGTTCGCGCCATTTCCCCGGCTTATCAGCAAATCGTGTACGGCGTCATCCTCGTCGTCGTCATGGTCTTCATGCCCGGCGGCATTGACGACGTGCTCACGCGATTGACCCGTCGTTTGCGCGGCGCAGAAAGTGACGAGGAAGCGTCGTGACCTCTACCACTGAGATTGCAGAACAAGGGAAAAGTCAACCCTTACTAGAGATACAGGGACTCGTCAAACGCTTCAACGGCGTCACAGCCGTAGACCACGTGGACATGCACGTTGGCCGTGGCGAACTTGTCAGCCTCATTGGCCCCAATGGGTCGGGTAAAACGACGCTCTTTAATTGCGTAACCAGTTTTCTCAAGCCGGACGAAGGGCAGGTATTGTTCGAAGGGCAAGACATCACACACCTGCGACCAGACCACGTGGCTCTCAAAGGCATCTGCCGCACCTTCCAGAATGTGCGGATCTTTCCCGGTCTGAGCGTCCTGGATAACCTCGTGCTCTCCGTGCAACAATTTCAAGAAGACAGCATCCTCAGGCGCGCGCTGCGCACGCCAAAGATTCGCCAGCTAGAGACCGTTTCTGTAGAACGCGCCGAGCAGTTGCTGGAGCAGATCGGCCTCCTGCACATGCGCCACGAACCGGCTGCCGAACTGGTGTACGGCCAACGCAAACTACTTGAATTCGCCTGCGCCTTGATTCCGGACCCCCGGCTGATCATGCTTGACGAACCGGCAGCCGGCGTCAGCACGGCCCTTGTGGATCGCATGAAGGAATATATCCTGGAGCTCCATGCGCAGGGCAAGTCATTTTTGCTCGTTGAGCACAACATGGGCGTCGTCATGGATATTTCCGAGCGCATCGTGGTGCTCGACCACGGCAGCAAGATAGCCGAAGGCAAGCCACGCGAGATACAGGAAAATGAACAAGTGCGGGAGGCCTACTTTGGCAGCTAATGAATTGGCCCTTGAACTGCGCGACCTCTATTCCGGCTATGGCGATATAGAAGTCCTCAAAGACATTTCCTTCACCGTAGAGCGTAACAGCATCGTTTCCGTGTTGGGCGCGAACGGCGCCGGCAAATCGACCCTGTTAAAGACGATATTCGGCGTCGTACCTCCCACAAGGGGGAAGATACTGCTTTCTGGGGAGGATGTGAGTCACCTGCCGCCAATCGAAACCCTGCGCCGCGGCGTTACCTATGTGCCCGAAGGGCGCTCCAACTTTCCCGGACTCACCGTACATGAGAACCTGGAAATGGGCGCCTACATTCGCAATGATCAGCACGACGTGCGCACCGATATTGAGCAGCTCTACGAACGTTTTCCCATACTCGGCGAAAAACGAGAAGAGCTTGCCGGTAATCTTAGCGGGGGCCAGCAGCAGGCATTGGAAATGGGCATTGCTCTTATGCTGCGCCCCAAACTGCTATTAATTGACGAACCGACGCTGGGATTGGCGCCTATTCTCGTCACCGATGTCTTCAAGGCCATTCAGGATATTAATGCGGACGGCGCCACTGTCGTCCTGGTGGAGCAAAACGCTAAGCGCGCCCTGGAAATTTCGGATTATGCCTTTGTCCTAGAGCTTGGCCGCATTCGGTTCCAGGGCCCCGCCGAAGAACTGGCTCACGATGAGGAGATCATCGAGGCTTATCTCGGCGAGCGTTAAACCATGGAGCGAACCAATGGCGGTTCATAGCAACGACCAAAGTAACGCACGTAACAGACCGGATGTCATTGCGCTCATGGCGGGTGACAGGGACGTCAGAAACGTGATCCGGTTTCTCATTACGTAAGGAAAATAAAGGAGGATCGAACATATGCTGGTCAATACCCAGCGCCTACAAGATGCGATGGATGAACAGGGCCTCGATGGAATCGTGGCTGCCACGCTGCCCAACGTCCACTACTTTGCCGGCTTCTGGAGCCTGGCGCTGTCAGGGTTCCCCTACGAAGGGCAGTGCTACGCCGTCGTCACGCGTGATGAGCCCGCGCACCCAATCGTCGTCTCTTCGACGGTTGAGCTGGACCAGGTTCAGGATGGTCTGGACGCCGGCTTTTCCATAAAAGACACCGTCAACTTTGGCACCTTCTACCGTGAAGGACCGTTCCTCGATGTGCAGTTGAACGAAGACGAAAAGTTTCTCAAGTCTATCGCCATGGAGCGTGATCCACAGGATGGTCCCTTGCAAGGGCTGGTCGCCGCGTTGGAGCAGTGTGGCCTGTCAGACAAGAAGGTCGGGCTAGATCAACTGGGCATACGCAACGACGTGCTGGAAAGCCTACCTGATGCATTGCCCGGTGCAAACTTTGTCCACGCCTCCCGTCTACTGCGCTACGTGCGCATGGTCAAAACGCCGGAAGAGATACGCCGCCTGCGCGAGGTCGTCAAGATCACCGAGCGCGCCATCCTGGCGGCATCCGCCATTGCCCGCCGCGGCGTTACGGAATACGAAGTAGGGCGTGAATTCGAGCGCTCCATCGTCAGCCAGGGTGGACGCCCGCAGTTCTCGCTCATCCGTTTTGGGCGAAACGCCGTCGCCGGCCAGCGCAATCACAGCCGCACAGAACTGCAAGAAGGAGACGTTATCTGGTTCGATACCGGCGCCATGTACGATGGCTATTGGTCAGACATCGCCCGGGGCTTCAGCCTTGGCGAGCCGAGTAAGCGCGCAGCTGAGATTTACAGTGCCATGGTCGCCGGCGAAAAAGAAGGCATCGCCCGCACCAGGGCCGGTATGACCGGCGGTGAACTGTTTGATGTGACTATGGAGGCCACCCGTGCTGCCGGCGCCCCCCATTATCGGCGCCACCACGTGGGCCATGGCATCGGCTCCGAAGTATACGAGGCTCCGCTGCTGGCGCCCGGGAATAGCGATGTTATCGAAGTCGGCTCCGTCATCAACATCGAAACGCCATACTACGAATTCGGCCTCGGCGGACTACACGTCGAGGATCCGTTTGTCGTGCGCGAAGACGGCGACCATGAATTACTGACAACGTTGCCTAGAGAACTACAGGTGCTGCCCACCTGAGCGGCCTTTCTTGCCTCAGCAGCACCACTGGAGAAAACGATGCGCGTAAGCTTCGGACTTCCCACCGGGATGGAGGGCATGATGTATCCTGTGCCCTTTGCCTCCGCTCAACAGATTGTCGAATTGGCGCAGTTTGCCGAAACGCTCGGCTATCATTCCGTGTGGGGCAACGATCATATGACCACGCAGCGCTACGTACGCGAGGAATTTGAGGACCCGCCCCGTTTCTGGGAAGTCTTAGTCACCCTCAGTTACATCGCCGCCGAAACGACGACCCTCGGGTTGGCTACCGGCGTCCTGGTTCCCGCCATGCGCCGCGATATCGTCGTTCTCGCCAAGCAAGTCGCGACTCTGGACCACGTCAGCCAGGGCCGTTTCTTTCTGGGTCTCGGTGTTGGCGCCTATCGCGAAGAGTTCGAGGCCCTGCAGCCCACTTGGAAAGTGCACCGCGGCGATCTCCTGGAAGAGTCCGTGCGCGCCCTGCGCTTTCTCTTCTCCGAAAGTCCGGCTTCGTGGCATGGCACATACCATGAATTTGAAGATGTGGACATGTTCCCCAAACCGCTGCAAAAACCATTGCCCATCTACATTGGCGGCAACAATGCCAACGCCGTGCGCCGCGCCGCCCTCTACGGGCAGGGTTGGATGGGAGCCGGCATGCCCGCCTCACAGCTCGCAGAAGCTGTCCGTCGCCTGCGGCGTCTGGCGCGCGAAAACGGGCGCGACCCCGATCAAATCGATGTCGCGCCCCAATTCGTGGCCTGCATCGGCGACAGTCACGAGCAAGCCTTGTCGCTCTTTCAGAATAGCCAGATGTTTAACCACCTCGTCTCTTTGAGCGGCACGACGTTGAAAGATCAGGTGGAAGCCGGCTTCGATCTGGCCGAAATTGATCTTATCGGTACCGCCGACGAAATAATCGAAAAGATAGAAACGTTGCGCGAGGCAGGCGCCACGCACATCTCCGGGCTACTTTTTCCGGCTAATTCCGTGCAACAGCTACGCGACCAGATGCAGCAATTTGCCGAAGAAGTGATGCCCCGCGTACAGCAAAAAGGCGGTCAATAATGGAGATAAAGTTGGGAGTAGGCATTCACTGGCTGCAAGAAGAAACCCGCGATGATCTGGTCGACCTTGTGCAAGAGGCCGAGCGTCTGGGCTACGATCAGATCTGGGTCAGCAACGAGAAATTCTTTCGCGACATGTACGTCACGGCTACCGTCATCGCCGAAAATACGACACGCTCCCAGATCGGCACGTTTGTGGCCGATCCCTACACCCATCACCCGGCCCTCACGGCAATGGCTGTGGGTACCCTCGACGACGTCTCCGGTGGACGTGGCATCCTGGGCCTTGGCGCCGGCGGCACCGGTTTTCCCGTCATGGGTATCAAGCGTGTGAAGCCTGCCCGCGCCATACGCGAAACCGTCGAAGTGGTCCGTGGCCTGTGGCAGGGTGAAACCCTTGACTTCAAGGGACAGGTCATCGAGGTTAACAATGGCCGCCTCAACGTCACTCCCGCTCGCCCGGATATACCCATCATCATCGCCACCCGCGGAAACCTCGTCCTTCAGACGGCCGGCGAAGTCGCCGACGGCGTGATGATCGCCACATATGCCGAGCCGGTCGGTCTTGCACACGCGCTGCAAATGGTCGAAAAAGGGGCGCGCAGGGCCGGTCGCTCCCTTGACGATCTGACGCTCATTTCGCGCGTCGATGCCTGCATTTCCCAGGACCGGCGCGCGGCTTACGACGCCGTCAAACCGATGGCTGCCGTCTTTCTCTGGACCAGTTATCCCGATCGCGAGTTCGTGCACCGCGTTGGCCTGGAAGTGCCGGACGAGGTGGAGTCGATCATCGCCCAACGCGACTACAACCTGATGGTCGAAAATGCTAACCTGATCCCCGACGAATTTGTCGATAAGTTCTGCTGGGCCGGCACGCCACAGGACGTTGCCGAAAAGGTGGCAGCCGTGGCCCGCATGGGCATTGATAACATCACCTTTCTGCCACACGCGCCTCGCGGCGGCTCCATTCATGAGACGGTGCGCGAATTTGCGCAGACTGTAAAACCGGCCGTAGAAGACGTTCTCAACTCAGAACAGACGAAGGATCCGTCATGACACAATCGACCGCAAGTGGACAGCGCTGCCTGTACTGTGGCGCGACGTACCCTCTCTATCCGCCG
>CAYSMQ010000205.1:0-8609 GCA_964432035.1 uncultured Ardenticatenaceae bacterium | reverse complement strand
ATTATCTGTATCTTTACCACCATCTTTATGATCTGAACTACACGGTGCTGCGTTACCCTAACGTGTATGGGCCGCGGCAAGATCCGCACGGCGAGGCCGGTGTGGTGGCCATTTTCACGGGACAGATGTTGCGCGGAGAACAGGCCAAAGTTAATGGAGACGGTAAGCAGGAGCGAGACTTCGTATATGTGGGCGATTGCGCGCGGGCCAACGTGCTGGCGCTGGAGCAGGCGCGCAACGGTATTTATAATTTGGGGTGGGGGTATGGGACGAACATCAACCAGATCTTTGATACGTTGAGCGAAATCACGCACTATGAGCAGCCGCGCGTGCATCGGCCGGCGATACCGGGCGAAACGTCGCGCATTTATTTGTCGGCCGACAAGGCCAAACGTGACCTGGATTGGGAGCCGCAGGTGCGGTTGCAGGAAGGTCTGGAGATGACGGTGGATTACTTCCGGCAGAAGGAAGTGGTGGGGGAGTAGTTGAGTGATAGAGACCTGGCAGGGGTCCAAAACCTGTCAGGTCTATTCTATTCGGCCAGCGGCGCGATGCAGTCGGGCGCGTCGTTCTGCGGGCGGTTGACGAAGGTGCTCACAGGGTAGGCGGTCAGCATCTCGTCGGCGGCGGGGCGAAGGAGGTGTTGTAGTTCCCCCTGATTCTGTCCGTCGCTCTGTAGCCAGACGTTGTAGTCGGCCGGTTCGAGGATGACAGGCATGCGGTTGTGCAAGTCGCGCATCATGTCGTTGGGCGTGGTGGTGAGTATGGTGCACGATTCCAGTTCGGAGCCGTCGGCGCTCTGCCAGTGCTCCCACAAGCCGGCAAGGGCCAGGGGCGCGCCGTCTTTGTGGTGGATGTAGTAGGGTTGTTTGTGCCCATTCTGTTTGCGCCATTCGTAGAAACCGCTGGCGGGGACGATGCAGCGACGATACTTGAAAGCAGCGCGGAAGGCCGGTTTCTCGGCGACGGTTTCTGAGCGGGCGTTGATCATGCGCGAGCCGATTGAGGGATCCTTGGCCCAGAAAGGCACGAGGCCCCAGTGCATGTGAACAAACTCGCGCCGCCCCTTGTCTGAATTATGGCGCACGGTGGCGACAGGCTGGGTGGGCGCGATGTTGTAGCGCGGCGCCAGCGCCGGGGCGGCTTCAAGCCCGAAGCTTTCAGCTAGCTCCTCGCCCGGAATAAGTAGCGTAAATCGTCCACACATAAGCGTTCCTTTTGCGGTGCTTTGGCTGCATCGCAGTTTACGTCAGATTGGGTTAAAATGCTAGCGGTGGGGATTGGGGACTAGAGATTGGAGACTGGAGATTAGAGATTGGGGGTTGGTATGGCTGAAGCGGTGATTTTGGAGGCGGTGCGGGCGCCTTTTGGGAAGCGGGGAGGCGCGTATCGCGAGATGCGCCCGGACAGTTTGCTGGCGCGTGTGTTGCAGGCGCTGATGGAGCGAGCGTCGCTAGAATTGGATTGTGTAGAGGATGTGGTGACCGGTTGCGTCACGCAGTCTGGCGAACAGGGCGCCAACATCGGGCGTTTGGCCACGCTGCTCGCCGGTTTTCCGCAAGAGGTGCCGGCGGTGACGCTGGATCGCATGTGTGGTTCGAGCCAGCAGGCGGTGCATTTTGCGGCGCAGGCTGTCGCGGCGGGTGATATGGAGTACGTTATCGGCGCGGGGGTGGAAAATATGACGCGCGTGCCGATGTTTAGCAATATTGGCGGCGGTTTCGAGTCGCTCAATCCGGATTTGCTGGCTCAGCGGGAGCTGGTGCACCAGGGCGAGAGCGCAGAACGTATTGCGGAGAAGTGGGGCCTTTCGCGCCTGGCGCTGGACGAGTATTCGGCAGAGAGTCACCGTCGCGCCGCGCGGGCCTGGCAGGCAGGCTATCATAGCGAACTGGCGCCCATGCCGGCGCTGGACGGGGACGGGGAGCCGATCGTTCTGGATCATGACGAGGGCATCCGCCCGCAGGTGGATCTGAAGAAGATGGCTGAGTTGCCGACCGTGTTTCGCCCGGACGGAGACGGCGTGGTAACTGCGGGCAACGCCAGCCAGATTTCTGACGGCGCGTCGGCCGTTTTGGTTGCTGCGCGCGACCGGGCAGAAGCGGACGGACTGCGGCCGCGGGCGCGTTTTCTGTCGCGCGTGGTCGTCGGCGACGATCCTACGCTGCAACTGACGGGGGTGATTCCCGCCACGCTCAAGGCGCTGGAACGCGCGGGGCTGAGCAGTCAAGATCTGGACTGGATTGAAATTAACGAGGCGTTTGCGGCGGTGGTGCTGGCCTGGGCGCAGGAGCTGGCTCCGGACATGGAGACGGTGAACCCCTGGGGCGGGGCCATTGCGCACGGGCACCCGCTGGGCGCGACGGGCGCGGGATTGATGGCCAAAATGCTGGCGGGTCTAGACGCCGTGGATGGGCAGTTTGGATTGCAGACGATGTGTATCGGGCACGGGATGGCGACGGCGACGGTGGTGGAGAGGATTTAGGGGCTACCGGGGTTAGACGGGGGCGAGTCAGAGATCTGGTCGGGGACAGGCGGCGGGATAGTCGTTTTTGTGCTATCGTTCTGCGTATGGTTGAGAAAGACATAGAAGAAGCGCGCGCGGCGCTGGTGCGGGACAGCAAGCAGATTGCGCTTGCCGGTGTGGTGGCGGGCGGCGTAACCCTGGCGGGCATGTTGCTGGTGAATGTCAGCAGCGGCAGCGAGGCGCGGTTGTTGCTGGAGGCGATGATACCGTCGGTGCGTTTCCTGTGCTCGGCGGTGATGACGGCGTCGGGGACGATTCTGGCGCTGATGCTGACGTTGATCAGCTTCAGTAGTTCACAGGAGCGACGACTGAAAGAAGCGTATTATGACCGGGTGCGCCAGATTGCCTTGGTGGATACGGGGACGTTTGCGGCGGCGATCATTTTGCTGCTTCTCATCAGCGTGCCGCTGGCGGAGGCGGCCGATATTCCGGCGGCATGGTATACGGTGGTGTATTATGTGACCGTTGTCTACGCGGCGGCGCTGGGCGGGGCGCTGATTGCCGTCGTGCTGATGCTGTACCGGGCGATTACGGATTTAATCGGGGTGATTCACCCGGATAAGTCGAGTGACCTGGTGAAAGAGTAGAGGGCGTTCTGCCTGCGGGGATTTGCCAGTCTGGGCGATTAACCAGTCCCGGTCAACCGGTCTCCAGCGCCCTACTGACCGTACTTCGTCTGGTACCGTTCATATAGGCGATCCACGTCGGCCTGTTCGATGGGTAGGGGATCGCCTATTTGCATGGCGGTCCAGACGATGGCTGCGTTATCTTCGGTCATGACGGCAGCTTTGACGGCAGCTTCGGGGCCGGGGCCGATGGTGAACACGCCGTGATTCTGCAGGAGCGCGGCGGGGCTGCGGCAGTCGCGTAGGGTTTCGACAACGCGCTGGCCGATCTCCTCGCCGCCGATGAGGGCGAAACCGCCGCAGGGGATGGGACCGCCGAACTCATCGCCCATGGCGGTGGTCACGCAAGGGATGTCCCGGCCCAGAATGGCGAAGGCAGTGGCGTAGCGACTGTGGGTGTGGACCACGCCGTTGACCTCGGGCATGTTGCGATAAATGTAGCAGTGGCTGGCTGTATCCGAAGAGGGCTTGAGCGAGCCTTGGACCACGTTTCCCTGCAGATCGACGACGACCATCTTGTGCGGCGTGAGATCTTCAAATTTGACGCCGCTGGGCTTGATGACGACGAGGTCGGTTTCCGGGTCGCGCGCACTGATGTTGCCGCTGGTCCAGGCCACGAGGTTGTTTTTCGGTAGTTCGGCGTGCAACGCGCACACTTCTTCTCTAAGTTTTTCCAGCATGTCGTTTCCTCACTACCCTAAGCCTTTACCTTGAGGGCATCCACGGCCGTTCTTTCGATGGCCAATCCCTTTTTGTAGCGTTCCATGAAGGTCATAAAGCCATCAACGTCGCGTTGGTCAGGCGTCACTGTGGTGGCAGCTTCCCCGGCAAAGACGTTTTGCGAAAGGTAGGCTTCCAGCGGTTGATTTTCTGCCCTGTTGAGCATGTAGGCGGCAAGCAGGGCAATGCCCCAGGCGCCGCCCTCGCCGGCGGTTGTCATCACGGCAACGGGGACATTCATCGCCGCCGCCATGAACTTTTGGCCCACTTCCTCGGTTTTGAAAAAGCCGCCATGCCCCATGACCTGGTCGATCTGCACTTGTTCCTGTTCAAACAGGATGTCCAGGCCGATCTTCAGGGCCCCGAGCGCCGAAAACAGATGCGCGCGCATGAAGTTGGAAAGGGTGAAACGGCTTTCGGGCGTGCGCACGAATAGGGGACGCCCCTCCTCAAAGTGCGTGATATGCTCGCCCGAAAGATAGTTGTAAGCCAGAAGCCCACCCGCATCCGCGTCACCTGCGAGCGCCTGTTGGTAGAGCAATTCAAACAGCTCAGATTGGCCGATCTCTACGCCCAGTGCAGCGGTCAATTCTCGGAACAGAGCGACCCAGGCGTTGAGATCGGATGTGCAGTTGTTGCTGTGGACCATGGCCACGGGCTTGCCGGTAGGCGTCGTCACCATATCAATCTCGGGATAGACTTTCGACAGCGGCTTTTCCAGAACGATCATGGCAAAGACGGATGTTCCTGCGGAAACGTTGCCTGTTCGCCGGGCAACGCTATTGGTGGCGACCATGCCTGTGCCGGCGTCGCCTTCGGGGGGGCAGAGGGGGATACCCGCCTGCAGCCGGCCCGTGGGATCGAGCAGTTTGGCGCCTTCTTCGCTTAGAACGCCCGCTGCTTCCCCTGCCAGGAGGGGGGTGGGCAGGATGTCCGGAAGCTCCCACGAAATGTTTTCTGCCTTGAGCTGTTCGTTGAACAGCTCGATCTTGCCTGCATCATAGTCGTTGGTCTGGCTATCGATGGGGAACATGCCCGATGCTTCGCCGATGCCCAATACCTTTTGCCCCGTCAGTTTCCAATGGACATAGCCGGCAAGCGTGGTCAAATAGCTGATGCTATGAACATGGGGTTCCTCGTTCAATATGGCCTGATAGAGGTGGGCAATGCTCCAGCGTTGGGGAATATTGAATTGGAAAAGTTCGGTGAGTTGTTCTGATGCCCGGCCGGTGATGGTGTTGCGCCAGGTGCGAAAGGGGACGAGGAGATTTCCGTCCTTATTGAATGCCATATAACCGTGCATCATACCGCTGAAGCCAATGGCGCCAATCGTCTGCAGTGGCGTATTGAACGTCTCCAAGACGTTGTCGCCGAGTTTACGGTAGCTCTCTTGCAGCCCGGTCCAAATATCTTCGAGAGTGTAGGTCCAGACGCCGCTTTCGTAGCGGTTTTCCCACTCGTGGCTTCCCGAGGCGATCGGCGTATGATCCTCGCCAATTAACGCCGCCTTGATGCGCGTGGAGCCGAACTCGATGCCAAGAACGGTCTTTCCGCTCTCAATCGCTTTTTGCGTCGCGTTCTGATTCATATTCATCCCCCTTGGCAAAGCTGTGTTGTTTATTCCCCCGGCAAGGAGCTGGCGCGTACGACCAGCCGGGGTTGGAGCAGGAGACGCCTGTCGCCTTCGGGCGGCGTGTCTTTTTGCAGGGCATCAATCATCTTGATGAGCATGCGCACGGCGCTGGCGCCGAGATGGTGCTGGTCCTGGTTAACGGTGGTGAGTGAGGGCAAGAAGAATTCTGATTCGGGAATGTTGTCAAAGCCCACCACGCCCAGCTCGTGGGGCACACAAATGCCGCGCTCGGAGGCTAACTTGAGAACGCTGAGCGCCATCTGGTCATTGGCCACGAACACGGCGTCCATCTGGGGGTAGCTTTCGAAGAGGCCCTGCGCCGCACGCTGGCCGCTGGCCGATGACCAGTTGCCGGAAACCCACCTTGTGTCGTCTACGGGCAGCCCGGCCTCAGCCAGCACGTCGGCCCAGGCGGCTTTGCGTTGTCGCGACTCGTACCAGTCAAGGGGACCGCTGATGTGGCCGATATGGCGATAGCCCTGGTCGAGCAAATGTTGCGTGGCCAACTTGCCGCCGAGGTAGTTGTCAATATTCACGGTGCCGGTCGCGGGCGGCTGTCTCGTGCTGGTGACCACGACCACAGGGACGCCGAGCCTGGTGGTGTGTTCTTGCAACCAGTCGTGGTTGTTGCCAACTTCTGGCACGGCCCAGATGACGCCTTCGACGCGGCGCTCGACGAGCCTGTCCAGAATGGATTCGACGGCCGTGGAGCCAAAGGTGGGCAGCTGTTTTAGCAGGAGCCCGTAGTTTCTTTCCTCTGCGGCGTTGGTAATGCCGTGCAGGACGCGCGAGGGGCCAATATAGCGCAGGCCGGCGGTGACGACGCCGATGGTGTGACTGCGCTGGCGGATCATGCTACGGGCGAGGGCGCTGGGCCGGTATCCGAGCCGTTCGATCACCTCGCGAACGTGTTTTCTTGTAGACTCTGCCACGTCAATGCGGTCGTTGATCACGCGGGAGACGGTTTGGGTGGAGACGCCGGCCTCGGCGGCGACGTCTTTGATGGTAACCCGTTTTTTTGTTGGCATAGTTTTTTGAGTCCGCTGGTGGTTAGATTTATTGCATACGGCGTTGTAACCAGCCGTGCATGGAGACGCTGACGACGAGGATAAGTCCATAGATGAGTTGTGTCCAGAAACCGGTGAGACCGATGGCGACGATGGCAGCGCCGATTGCGCCAATGATGAAGCTACCCAGGAGGGTGCCCAGGATGGTGCCTACACCGCCAAAGACGGAGGTGCCGCCAAGGAAGACGGCGCCCAGCGTCTGTAGCAAGTAGCCTTGGCCGAGACTGGGCCAGAAGAATGCGGTCTGAAAGCTGGCGAGCACGCCGCCTAAGGCGGCAGCCAGACCGATAAGCGCAAAGACCAGCATTCGCGTGCGAGCGGAGTTAACGCCCATAAGGCGCGCGCTCTGTTCGTTGTCGCCAATGAGATAGATATGAGCGCCGAAACGGGTGCGGTTGAGCAACAACCATGCCAGGAAGGTTACGAGCAGGAGCCACCACATCTGGTTGGGGATACTGCCTATTGTGTTGCCGACCAGCACCTGGTAGATACCGGTTTCGCGCGCAGAGGCCAGCGTGGCGCCCTGACCGCTAAGGATCACCAGCGAGGCGCCGCGCCAGAAGAACTGGGTGCCAATGGTGGCAACCAGCGAAGGGATGCCGATGCCCACGACGATGATGCCGTTGATGAGCCCGATGAGCGTGCCGGCCACCAGGGCGGCGACGACGCCGAGGAGCACGCTTTGCGTTGGTTCATAAACAAGAACGAAGGCGACCATACCCATGGCCATGATGGAGGGAAACGAAAGGTCGATTTCGCCGCCAATGATGGCCATGGTGAGTGGCATGGCGATGATGGCGAAGAAGGGCACGGTGGACATGAAAGCGCGGTAGATGCGCGATGAAAGAAAGGTCTCGGGCGCCGTGATGATGAAGAAGAGCCAGACGAGAAGAAAAACGGCCGCGATGCCCAGCTGGGTAGCGTTGCCACGCAAGAAGCGGCGCAGCTCAAATGGCGTTGTCTCTTTTTCCTCGGCCGCAGCCCCGCCGGATTCTACCTGTGTACTCATTGCTTATTCCTCCAACCTTTCTTCCAGCGAACCGGTTTCGGCGACGCGGACCATCCTTTCTAACAACTCATCAAGGCCAATGTTGGCGGTCAGAAACTCGCCGGCAACCTCACCTCTGTCCAGGACGACGATACGATCGGCGACGTTGTAAACGTGCACGATATTGTGGTCGATGAAAATGGCGGACTTTCCCGCTTCTTTAATGTCGCGCACAAACCTGAGCAGTTTGTCAGTTTCCTTGAGGCTGAGGCCCATGGTAGGCTCGTCGAGCACGATAATGTCAGCCTCAAAGTAGAGCGCGCGCACGATGGCCACGCCCTGCTTTTCGCCGCCGGAGAAACTAGCAATTTTGGCGTCAGGATCGACGGCGCTGGAGGTGAAGCCCATGGACTCCAACATCAACCGGTTTGTCTCGCGTTTCATTTCTTTGACGCGCAGTAAGCCAAAACGGTTGGTCAGTTCACGCCCCAGAAAGATGTTGCGCCAGAGCGTCTGGAGCTCGGCCAGGGCACGCTCCTGGTAGACGGTTTCCACCCCCAGTTCACGGGCCCGCGGCACGGTCAGGTTCTCCACGCGTTCGCCGTTAAAGTAGATCTCGCCGCTGGTGGGCTGATGGTAGCCGGTGATGATCTTGATCAGGGTCGATTTGCCGGCGCCATTATCTCCCAGCAGGCCGACGACCTCATTTCGACCCAGCTTAAGGTCCACGTTGTGCAGCGAGCGCACTTCGCCGAAGTATTTGCTTATGTTTCGTAGCTCGAGACGGTTTTGTTCTTCCATAGTAACTCTCTTGCTAAAGGGGTGAACGGGCACTCCAGTGCCCGTTCACCCCTTTCAGGTCTAGCGGATCTGTTGTTCGACCAGATCGGCGAGCATGTCGATGTTATCGGCGTGGGCAAAGCCGGCGCCGGTATTGATGTGCAGTCCGGTGAAGAGGTAGTTGTTGGTCAGACAGATTTGTAGGATCGGTAAGTAGCCCTGTAGCCACTGCTGCTGGTCGATGACGAGGTCGGTCCAGCCGCCGCGG
>CAYSMQ010000204.1:2594-8610 GCA_964432035.1 uncultured Ardenticatenaceae bacterium | reverse complement strand
GTCGATAATGGCTTTGTTGAAGGGTAGAACGGGCTCGTCCCACTGCATGGTGGGTAACGGCAGCCGGGCAGGATGGGGATCGAGGCCCACACAGAGCCAGGAGTTGTTGCGCTCCTGTGCCGCCTTGAGTTTCTGTAAATAGCTCATTATCTATTGTCCTCTTATATGACAGCGAGCGCGGTTCAGGAATAGTGCCATTCTAGCAGCCAGATGTCCCAGCGAAAAACCGGCGCCGTTCTGACGTCGCAACCTAGGGGAGATTGTACACTAGATTAGGATTGTTTGTCGCTGTTTGCCGACCATGCTATCATAAGATCCCGGTATATAGAACGGAGTGAATGGAGAAAGGAATGCGACCGTTCTGGCGCTGGGACCAAAATCGAATCTACCCTGTCATAATAAAGCCATTTTTGGGCCCGATCCTTGAAGGATCGGGCTTTTTTTTGCGCGTTGATGGCGACGGGAAGGGCCTATGAGCATTTTAACCTTGCCCGGTCTCGTCGACGTACACACGCACCTGCGCGTGCCGGGCGGCGAACAGAAAGAGGATTTCGCTTCGGGCACAGCGGCCGCGCTGGCAGGCGGGATCACCACGGTTCTGGGCATGCCCAACACGTCGCCGCCGTTAACGCGACCTGAGGCGCTGGCAACAGCACGCGCCCAGGCACAGCGCGACGCGCGTTGTGATGTGGGTTTGTTTGCCGGGGCCAGCGCCGTTGACCTCGAGCGCTTGCCGGACCTGGCTGCGGAAACGGTAGCCTTGAAGATCTACCTAAACGACACGTTTGGTCCGCTGCGCGTCGACGACGTACCCACGCTAGCGGCGTGTTTCGAGACGTGGTCGCGAGAAAAGCTGATTGCCATGCACGCGGAGAAGCAGAGCGTCGCCGTGGGTATCGGCATGGCGGCGGCGTACGAACGGCCGGTGCACTTTTGCCACATCAGCCGGCGTGAAGAGATTGAGCTGATCGCCACGGCTAAGGCGCGCGGGCTGCCGGTGACGTGTGAAGTGACGCCGCACCACCTGTTTCTGACCGAACGTGACGCGGCGCGCCTGGGTCCGCTGGGGGACATGAGGCCGGTGCTAGGCACAGAAGGGGACGTCGCCGCGTTATGGGAGCATCTGGACGAAACCATTGACTGCATCGCCACCGACCACGCGCCGCACACGCTGGACGAGAAGCGCTCGGCGACCCCACCGCCCGGTGTGCCAGGCCTGGAGACGTCGTTGCCCCTGATGCTGACGGCGGTCGACGAAGGACGTCTATCAGAGGAGCGGCTGATCGCCTTGATGAGCAGCAACCCGCGGCGCATTTTTGGCCTACCGGCGCAGGAGGATACAGAGGTCCAGGTAGAGATCGGTGCACCTTATACCATTCGCAATGAGAATATATACAGCAAATGTGGTTGGACGCCGTTCGCCGGCATGCGCGTCACAGGCCACGTGCAACGCGTCATTCTGCGCGGGCGTGTGGTCTATGAGGACGGTCGCGTGTTGGCTGAACCGGGATGGGGCCGGGTGCTGCCCTAGACCAGGGACGACGGACCGCAGACTGCCTACCGCAGACCGCCGTTTGAAAGAAGATTTATTGGAATGACAGAAATCACAAGGAGAGAGCAAATGCAAAGTACAACACTAACGCCGCTTTTTGATCTAGAGCAGATGGCTGCTCGCAACGGGCATGAGGGCAACGGGTTCACGGGGATGGACATCCTATCGGTGGAGCAGTTCACGCCGGATAGCCTGGAGTACATTTTCGCGCGCGCACGTGAAATGCGGGAGATGGCCGAACGCGTAGGCGGCGCCGATCTGCTGAAGGGAACGGTTTTGACCTGCCTCTTCTACGAGCCCAGCACGCGCACCAGCTCGTCGTTTATCGCCGCTATCGAGCGCCTGGGCGGAAGCGTGATTCCCATTACGCAGGGCGTGCAGTTCAGTTCGGTGAGTAAGGGCGAGACGCTGGCGGACACGGTGCGCACGCTGGAACAGTATTCCGACGTGATCGTGCTGCGCCACCCGGAGATTGGGTCGGCAAGATTAGCCGCCGACTACGCCTCGGTGCCCGTGATCAATGCCGGGGACGGCGCCGGAGAGCATCCCACGCAGGCGCTGTTAGATCTGTTCACGATTCGGGAGGAGCTGGGCACCTTGGATGGGTTGAAGGTGGCCATGGTGGGCGATCTACGCTATGGACGGACCGTGCACTCGTTGACGAAGCTGCTGCTGCACTACGACATCAGCCTTCGCTTTGTCTCGCCGGAGATTCTGCGACTGCCGTTGACGCTAATGAATGAGGTCATCGATGCGGGTGTTGAGGTGCGAGAAACGCACGACGTAGCCGACGTTATCGAAAACGCCGACGTTCTCTACGTGACCCGCGTGCAGAAGGAGCGCTTCAACGATCTGGCGCAGTACGAGGCGGTCAAAGATTACTACGTCATTACGCCGGAGCTGATGGAGAAAGCCAAGGAAAAAATGGTCGTCATGCACCCCCTGCCCCGCGTGGGCGAAATTCACTTTAGCGTGGATAAGGACCCTCGCGCCGCCTACTTCCGCCAGGTGCAGAACGGGATGTACGTACGCATGGCGTTGTTGGCGGCGGTGTTGGGGCGAGCATAGTTGACTATCGCTAGAACTTCTTGCCGTACGCCACGAATTCGGATAGATTATCCAACGTAGCCGCCGCAGGTTTTATGCAGTTTGTGGCATTGACGGCAGGCCGCGTATCCCCTAAGCTGGGAAAGTGTTGGTCCGGGATCCTTAATTAAGGTGCGTCTCGGGTGACGGCAAAACAGAATACGGTTTTTGAGGCCAGGACGCCTCCCATCGTGACCATTTGCGGTCGCGGTGCGGAGGCGTTTTTCGTTTTTAGGCCCAGGAAGGGAACCGCGAGGAAAGGAGACTCTATGCCACTCAAAATTCGAACGATTCGACGGCTGGTCAACGTGTTCGTCGTCGTCACACTATTGCTGATGGCAACCAAAACAGCTTTTGCTCAGGGCGAAGAAACCACGGTCAGCGCCGTAGATACGGTCTGGGTGCTGGTCGCGGCGTGCCTCGTCTTCTTCATGCAAGCAGGGTTTGGCTTTCTGGAAGCCGGCTTCGTGCGTTCTAAAAATGTGGTCAACATCATGGCGGAAAACCTGATGGACACGACGATGACGACGATGGGTTTCATCATTGCCGGATTTGGGCTGATGTTTGGCGCGGGAAATGGTTTGTTTGGCACAGAGTGGTTCTTCCTGTCCGGTCTGCCCGACGTTTATCCCGGACTGACGATCCCCACGCTGGCCTTCTTCTTTTTCCAGTTTGCGTTCTGCGCCGCGGCATCCACGATCGCCTCTGGGCTGATGGCCGAACGAACCGACTTTCGGGCCGATCTTGCCTACAGTTTTCTCGCGGGCCTGATCATTTACCCCATTTTCGGCCACTGGGTATGGGGCGGCGGCTGGCTGGGCGAGCTAGGGTATCTCGATTTTGCCGGTTCCTCTGTCGTGCACCTGATCGGCGCCTATATCGGCCTTGCGGGGACGATCATGCTCGGCAAGCGGCGCGATAAGGAGTTTGGCAAGAGTATTCGCGGTCATAATATCCCCCTGGCGGCGCTGGGCACCTTTATCCTGTGGCTAGGCTGGTTCGGCTTCAATCCCGGCAGCCAGCTCGCCGCGGACCCCATGGAAATCTCGCTAATCTTCGTCACGACTGATTTTGCAGCGACGACGGGCGCGATTTCGGCCATGCTCCTAGCTTACCTAGCCACGCGCAAATGGGATGTGAGCATGGCCTTCAACGGCGCGCTGGGTGGTCTGGTGGCGATTACGGCGCCGACGGCTTTCGTCACACCGCAGGCTGCCCTGTTTATTGGTCTCATTGCCGGCGCCATCAGCTATTACGGCGTGGGGTTACTGGAGCGACTGCGCATCGACGATCCGGTTGGCGCCTTCCCAGTGCACGGTTTGAACGGCATCTTTGGCGTGCTCGCCGTGGGCATCTGGGGCGTTGACGGGGTGGGCCTGTTGCACGGTGGCGGATTTTCCCAGCTTAGCATCCAGGTCGTGGGGCTTATTGCCTGCACAGTATGGACTTTGCCCCTTTCCTTTGCCATGTTCTACGCCATCGACAAGGTTATCGGCTTGCGGGTCGCGCCCGACGTGGAAGAGAACGGCATTGATTTGCACACCCATGGCGTCCAGTCTTATCCAGAGTTTGACCGGGTACAACTGCCGGACGGCGACGCCGGCAAAGCCTGGGCGCCCACAGAACCGGGAGGCGCGATGGCAACAGACTAACAACCGAAACGCTTAGACATGGTGGTAATGGGCGGCCCGTAGGCCGCCCGTTCGAAACACGAAGCCAACGCTTAGAACGAATTTAAAATGGAGGTTCTCATGCTAAACGACATTGTAGAAACCGGATTGCGCACCAACGGCGACATCAAAGTGGATGGCGTCCCACCCGAAACGTTGACCAGTCCCAAGGAAGTGCTGGCCTACGCTAAAGAGACCGGTCTAAAGATCGTGGACCTGCGCTTTGTCGACTTTATGGGCCTGTGGAGGCACGTGAGCGTGCCTTTGAGCGCCATTGACGAAGGAAGTTTCGAAGAGGGTATCGGGTACGATGGCTCTTCGATTGTCGGTTTTCAGGGAATCCAGGAAAGCGACCTGGTTCTGATCCCTGACGCCACGACGGCTATCCGTGATCCCTTGCTGAGCGTTCCCACGCTGAGCATGATTTGCAACGTGGCCGATCCGGTAACGGGCGAGCCCTATGATCGAGACGCGCGCCGCGTGGCGCAGGCTGCCGAGCGTTATCTGAAGTCGACGGGCATCGCCGACGTCAGTTATTGGGGCCCAGAGGCCGAGTTCTTTGTTTTTGAGAACGTGCGCTTTGATAATACCCCGGAAGCTGCCTACTTCTTCCTGGATTCCGACGAATCGGTGTGGAACACGGGTCGCAATGGGGGCACACCAAACCTGGCGCACCGCGCGCGGCACAAGGAACATTATTTCCAGTCTCCGCCGGTGGACACGATGCAGGATATGCGCTCGGAGATGACACTGCTGCTACACCAGGCAGGGCTGGACGTAGAGATGCATCACACGGAGGTCGGCGGTAGCCAGCAAGAGATCGACCTGCGCTTTAGCTCGCTGACCAACATGGGCGACTGGCAGATGTGGTACAAGTACATTGTCAAGAACGTCGCCCGCCGCTACGGGTATACGGTGACCTTCATGCCCAAACCGGTCTTCGGAGACAACGGGTCCGGCATGCATGTGCACAATAGCCTGTGGAAAGACGACGAAACCCTCTTCTACGACGATGGTGGCTATGCCAAGCTATCTGAAATGGCCCTATATTACATCGGCGGTATTCTGCATCACTCACCCGCACTGCTTGCCTTCTGCGCGCCGACGACAAACTCCTACCGACGTCTGACGCCGGGCTTTGAGGCGCCGGTAAACCTGGTTTATTCCTCGCGCAACCGTTCGGCCGGCATCCGCATTCCGCGCTACTCGGACAGCCCCAAGGCCAAGCGCATTGAGTACCGCTGCCCGGATCCGACGGCGAATCCCTATCTGGCCTTCGCCGCCATCCTAATGGCGGGGTTGGACGGCATTCAGAACAAGATCCATCCCGGCGATCCTTCCGACTTTGACCTTTATGAGCTGTCGCCGGCTGAAGCCGCGGAAATTCCCCAGGTGCCCAGTTCGTTAGAAGAGGCCCTGGAAGCGCTGGAAGCGGATCACGAGTTTTTGTTGAAGGGCGGCGTATTCAGCCAGAGCCTGATCGACACCTGGATCGGCGTCAAGCGTTCGCGAGAGGTCGATCCGCTGCGGCTGCGCCCGCACCCCTATGAATTCCTACTCTACTATGATGCCTAAGCAGGTGGGATAGCAGGACGCTGTTGTCCTGAGTTGACCGTGTTTCAACCTCCATGTAGAGCCGGGGCCAGTCACCGGGGGGGCGTTGGCCGGCGCGGGAGAAGTTTGGGACAGGGACAGGCGTGATAGCACC
>CAYSMQ010000204.1:0-2584 GCA_964432035.1 uncultured Ardenticatenaceae bacterium | reverse complement strand
AGGCGATCAGCCCAACGATGGATGAACGGCACGGCGAAGTCCAAGTCGCGCCGCCCCATGCCCGGGTGGTTATGGGCCCCGGCGCGGTATAATTGTGGACATGGAACAGGCTTCATCGCACGAAGACACTTCGCTTTCGGCGGCGCGTCCGCGCGCGCTGGCGGCGTTGCGCCAGATTGCCCGCGCCCTGAGCACGGCGTGGGATCTGGATTCGACGCTCGATCTGATTGCGCGTAAAACGACGGAGGTGATGCAGGTCGATTCATGCTCGATCTACTTGCTTGATCCGGATGGGGCAACGCTGCGCCTGAGAGCTACCACGGGCCTGGCGCAACAGATGCTGGGGTTGGCCACGTTGAAAGTGGGCGAGGGAATGACGGGCCACGCCGTGGCGCGCAACCGGCCGGTATACGCCGGCGATGCCCAGCATAATCCGCATTTTAAGTATGTGCAGGGCACGTCGGAAGGCGCGTTCCACTCGCTGTTGGCAGTTCCTCTGCTGATCGAAGAGACGCCTATTGGCGCGCTGAACGTGCAAACAATCGAAACGCACGATTACACGACACGTGAAGTGGAGACACTGTCCTTGATCGGCGATCTGGCGGCCGGAGCGCTGGCCAAGGCGCGGTTGCACGATAGCCAGAAGCGGCAGATCGAGGAATTACAGGCGCTGGCAAAGGTTAGCGAGGTCGTCACATCGCCGCAGTATCTGGACGACATTCTGGACGTGGTGACGGAGATGGCAGCCAAGGTCATGGCGGCGACGTTGTGCTCGATCTTTCTGCTGGACGAACAGGGCACGCACCTGGAGCTTCGTTCAGCGCAAGACGCCAGCGTATCTTATCGTCTGCGGCCGCCCCTGCCCCTGGGCTCAGGGATTATCGGACGGGTGGCAGTGGAAAACCGACCCATATTCGTGGGCGACGTGCGCGACCATCCTGATTATCAGGAACAGACGCTGGCGCGGCGCGAAGGGCTGGTCTCCCTGCTCTCCGTCCCTCTGAGCGTGCGCGAGCATGTGATCGGCGTCTTTAACTGCTATAGCGATAGGGAGCGAACGTACTCGGCGGAACAAGAGGCGCTCTTTCTGACGCTTGCCAACCAGACGGCGTTGGCCATTGAACACGCGCGCCTGGCGACGAACGCGGCTATGGTGCGCGAAATGCACCACCGCATTAAGAACAATTTACAGACGGTTGCCATGCTCATCCAGTTGCAGCTTTCGGAGGCGAGAGGCGGCGAGGCTCTGGACGCGCGCCAGGTGTTACAAACAAGCATACACCGCGTGCATAGCATCGCCGCGGTGCACGAAGTGCTGGCGGAACGGGGCTTCCACCTGGTCGATGTGAAAGAAGTTCTGCAACGCATTGCATCGGTCACCGGCGCAGGGCTAACGGCGCCGCAACAACGCGTGCAACTGTCCGTGGAAGGCGAGACCGTGCTGCTGCCCAGTCGCATGGCAACAAATCTGGCGCTGGTGGTCAACGAGCTCGTGCAGAATGCGTTGGAACACGCTTTCGAGGGAGGGGCGCCGGGCCAGGTGCTGGTTAGCCTGGGTTATGCGCCGGCCGAACTAGTGGTTACGGTGCGCGACGACGGACAGGGCTTACCAAAAGATTACCTTCCTGGGCTGGGAACGGAGCTGGTGCAGACGTTGGTGCATGAAGAGCTGCGCGGACGCCTGTCCTACGGGCGTTTGCAGAAAGGCACAGAGGTGACGATACGAATGCCGCGTGATGTCGTAGAAGAGATTGGGGATTAGAGATTGGAGATCTTGATCGCGGATGATGAGCCTATTATACGGATGGGCTTGAAGGCGATGCTGCAGGAGATGGGCCATGCGGTGACGGCTGCCAGCAACGGCCGGGAGGCGTTGCGGCTGGCGCGGCGCCAATGCTTCGATCTGGCCATTTTGGACATCAAAATGCCGTACACGGATGGATTGCAGGCAGCGCGCACATTGGCGCGAACGGCGCCGCTGCCGGTGATCCTGCTGACGGCATTCAGCGAGCGTGATCTGATCGAAGAGGCCAGCGACCTGCCCATACAGGGCTATCTGGTGAAACCGGTGCAGCCGGGGCAGCTCTCGGCGTCGATTGCCGTGGCCCGCAAGCGTTTTGCCGAACAGCAGGCGCGGCGGGAGGAAATGGACGACATGGCGCAGAAGCTGGAAGAGCGGAAAGTGATCGACCGCGCCAAAGGGAAGTTGATGGCGGGCGGGCTAAGCGAGGACGCGGCTTACCGCGCCATACAGCGCCAGGCGCGCAAAGCGCAACTCCCCATGCACGAGGTGGCGCAGCGAATTCTGGACGCGTGAGCGTTGCGCGGCTATTTTAGTCCCTCTAGAACTTCTGCGCGTTGGCCGGCGTCGATGCGCCCCTGTTCTTCCAAGATGGTCAAGAGCCGGTCGATGGTCAACACGGCGTGCAGGTTGTAGCCCTTTTCGTTCAATGCCTGACGCCCGCCTTGTTGGCGGTCAATGAGCACGACGGCGTCTTCGACCTGGAGCCCCACACCGTTTAGCGCGTTAATGGCCTGAAGAATGCTGTCGCCGCTTGTAATTAGATCTTCGATTACGACGGCC
>CAYSMQ010000203.1:0-8624 GCA_964432035.1 uncultured Ardenticatenaceae bacterium | reverse complement strand
TCGTCAAGGGTCTTGATCAACTGCTCGCGATCCATTGTCCTCTGTCCTCCCTCTCGCTAATCTCAGCAGATTAAACTACCACAGAGCACACAGAGAACAGTCAGACTATTGAGGTTTACAGAGGTTCCTCCCCTCACATCCCCTCTGTGATCTCTGTGATCTCTGTGGTTTCTTAAAGTCCTAATCTAGTACGTGGCCCCGCGTCCACCGAGGCGCTCCACATGTTCGGGATCGTAGCAGTCGCCGAACTTCGTCTTGGGCATCTCGGCCTTACGCGCCATCAGTGTCTCGTACTCGTCGTCGTCGACCATGGCTACCAGGCGACAGATGCTGGCTTCGCCGTCCACAAAACGCCAGGGGAAGCAGCCCACCTGTACGCGGCGGTTCACCAACAGATCGATGTCTCCTCCCACGCACTCTACGTGAATAATGCCCTTGTGAAACATCCACAGATGCATCATCTGGTAGGTGTCCGGGGTGAAAATTTCGCCCAGCGGCTTGCCATACTTCTCGCGGAAGTGGCGGTCCGCTTTTTCGGCCTGCGCCGGCATCCAGTCCCTTACTTTCGTGTTCATGGGATGGTCGGCGCTGCCACAATCCACACCCAGCCACTTCAGCTTCTTCTCCTGGCACCAGCGGGCAAACTCCGGTCCTGGCCCGGGGTGCATCACCATATATCGCACCTCGTTGCCGTAGGGCTGATCCCAGCCAAAGTGATGGTACCCGGTGTGAATAATGAGGATATCGTTCTTGCGAACCTCAACCCGCTCCTCGATCATCTCCGGCGTATACACGTCGTAATCGCCGCAAACATCGCTCAGATCGACGATGGCGGCGTCGCCGCTTAGAAAATCGAAATCCAGCTCGGCGATATCCTTTCCGGGCGTGTAGAAGTGAATCTCGCCGTCCAGGTGCGTCCCCACGTGGTTGCTGTGGGTCACCACCTGCCCGTTAGCGCCGTTGGGCGCCAACCGCTTGAAATATTTCACCTGCAGCGGCTCGTACGTGGGCCAGGGTGGCGTGCCCACGCCCAGGGGAATCGTTAGATCGATGAATTTCATAGATATTCTTCTCCAAATGCAACCAGCGCTTCTTCGAAAATAGATTGTGGTGGGAGTACGAGTCCGGCGCCGACCTGTCCTACGCCTGCTTCCTTGTGGGCGATGCCCGTATTGACGCGCGGTAGCACACCCAGCTCCACCACCTTACGTACGTCGATACCCACGGGCGAGCCGCGGAAATCGAGGAAGGGAATCGTGAAATGATCGTGTTCCGCTTCCGTAATCTCGTACATTTCCAGCGTTGCGTTGAGCGCGTCCTGGGGCGTGCCACTGATGAAGGTCACAATTGCCGGCGCGGCTGCCATGGCAAAGGCGCCAATGCCCGCCGTCTCCGTAATCGTGCTGTCTCCAATATCGCCGCTGGCGTCATCCGCCGTGTAGCCGGGGAAGTATAGCCCATCGGGCTGGCCCACGGGTCCTGTGAACCAGCGGTCGCCCAGGCCACTGACGCGAATGCCGAAGTCGGTGCCGTTGCGCGCCATCGTCGTCACAATCGTGCTGGCTTCGACGCCGTGCGCCGCATCACACATGGCCTTGCAGGCAGCCATCACCGGATTGAGGACGCTCAAGGCGTTATCGGACAGGAACTGCAGCACTTTGGCCTTCTCTTCTTGCGGCGCGCCGGTGGCCGCAATCAGACCGCTCAGGCGGCTGGTGTAGATAAACGAACCGGCCTTGTTTCGATTATGCCCCTCGTCGCCCATATGGAGCGACTCCGAGAGTAAGGCGCGAACGTCCAGGCCCTTTTCGCTCTGTTGCAGCGCCTCCGCCAGCATAGGCCCCATGACCTCATTCATCCAGCGCAACTTTTCCAGCACTTCACTGCTGTAGGCGCCGTAACGCAACACTTTGCCGTACCCTTCGTTCAGGTTGGAGTAGGCCTTGTTGCCATGCGTCTCGTTCTCCAGCACGTATACTTGCATAGAGGCCGACGTGACGCCTGCCATCGGGCCCACAGCATCGTGATGATGGCAGGGCGCCAGCGTCACCTCGCCCGAAGTAACAAGCGCTTCTGCTTCGTCCCAATCGCCGGCGAGCCCCTCGTAGAGCAGCGCGCCCACGATGGCGCCGCGCATGGGTCCCGACGCCCGTTCCCAGGTGATGGGCGGGCCTGCGTGTAATAGCAGCCTGTCGTGCATGCCGGGAACGACATCGCGCGCCACGGCCACATCCTTGAGGATAGGTCGCGCGCCTACCATGCGTTCTACGGCCGTTTTATTGGCCTGTTCGATATCAATCATGAGGTCCTCCTGACTTCTCTCTATCTTAGGTTGCCTGCGTGCTGTTGCCTGCCCCTGGCAACGTCAAGAAAAATGGATGGCGCCCGAAAGTTGCCTGCCGTTGCCGATCGTGGCCTGCACGCGTCTTTCATTCATCACGCGAACCGTGCCTCGCGCCACGACGTCGCGACCGAACTTCACGTCGCCCATCACTTCAAAGCGGCGACAGCGGACCAACGATGGCGGCCCATGTGGAAAACGCTCTTCCAGCTGATCGACCAGCCGGTAAAAGTTGGAATCCAGTTCCACGACAAGGTCGCCGCCGTTGTGATCGAGATTGGCGACGATGCGATGATCGTCCGTTAGTACAAATGCATCCGAGCGCACGGCAAGCAGATCGTCCGTCGTCTTCACCGGCGTGAAGCGCTCGCGCGGCACGCGCAGGGCGCCTGCGTCTTCGAAAACGCCAATGGCCGAGCCCATGGCTGTTTCCAGCTGGTACACGGGCGTCGTCGTCTCGTCGCGCGGATCGACCGTCTTTTCGTTGCGAATCATGGGCAACCCCAGCAGATTGTCTCGCTCGTCCATAACGCGACGCAACGAGGGCAAGTGCAGCCACAGATTGTTGGTGTTGAAGTAGCGATGTCGCCGAACATCCTGGAAAGCGTCCATGTCCCGGGCCGGACATTGCGCCGATTCACGCAGTATCAGCTGGCCCTCAGACGTCTGCGCCAGGTGCCCGCCTTTGCGATCCGCCTCCGTACGGTCGGCCACCTCCATCATGAACGGCAGGCGCTCCTCGGCGAAGTAACCGAGGATTTTGAGATCCAGCGCCGCGCCAAGGTTGTCGGCATTGGACACAAAGACGTACTCGTAGCCCTCCTCCAAAAGCGTGTCCAGCATGCCGCTGGTCACCAGCGCGGTGTAAATGTCCCCATGCCCCGGCGGGCACCACTCCAGTTCCCGGTCCTCGGTCCAGGTCACCGGTTCCAGCGTCTTCTGCACAATGCGCGGGATCTTGTGCTGTAAGAAATCCAGCGGAACCCGTTGCTCCTCTAACCACGGAAAGCGCCGCAGGGCGCGCACGGAGTCTTCCCGGGTATTGAAGCTGTTCATGAGCACCAGCGGCACACCCGCCTCGCGCGCCTGGTGCGCGATTACGTCCAGGAACGTCAGTTCGCCCTTAACTCTCAGCAACGACTTGGCCCGTTCCAGGCCCATGCTGGTTCCCAAACCACCGTTGAGCTTCATCAGAACCGTCTTCTGCAACGCGCGCTCGCCGCTATCCGCCAGCTGGTCCGGCAAAGCGTCGGCGTCGGGCAACGCCTGCACCGACCGTATCTCAGACTCGGGAATTAAACCGGTCTGACCTTCCAGCAATTGGATGTAATAGTGCTCAAATGTGCGAATCACTATCTGAGGCAGATTCTCGGCGCGCATGCGGTCGGCGAATGGGGCAAAGCGCTTGGCGATAGTGACCGTGTCCTGACCGTTGCCAGATTTCGTTGTTTGCGATGTTTGGCGAGATCGCTCGTTCATGCGCCGCCGCTAATCTCTTCCTCAATGACCAGTTCCAGCGTTTCCTCAGGCGCTGAGTCGCCATAATCGGTCAGGTCCTCCAGCGTCACGCGGACCCGTAGCGCGTCGACGTCCGGATTGCCTTCAAGATGCGCCGTAAGCGCCTCGTCCGCTTTTACCCCAAAGGTCCTTAACAACTTACGTATGTCGCGGCGACTGTTGTCATCCATTCCATCTACTCCTTCATCTTTACGACTGGCCCGCTTTCAGTTTGGCCAGCAAAGTCATCATCTTTTCGTTGCCCCCGGCCGGCGGACGCCAGGCCACGTGCACGGCTTCGGCTTCCTGGCCCGTCAGGCTCTCGTAAAACGACTCCAGGCCCACGTTAATCGCAGCCAACGGGCGTTGCAAGGTCTCCAGGGGAACCGGCGTCGCATCCGGCGCGGGCTGTGTCTCGTCAATGCTTTGCGCCAGCGAGGCCACGAGGTCAACGGTGTTATCAAAAACGGTTGCGCCCACACCCTCGAACTGCTCCCGTTGCCGGGCCACATCCTGCGGATCCGCTTCTGTGCCTACCAGCAAGACGCCGGCTTCTATATTATGTTCGGCGATGGCGCTGGCAATCGCCGGCGCCAGTTCCGATGCGGGGTCAGGATGTGATCCCTCCCCCAGAACGACGTCGAGAAGCAGCACGCCAACGTCGGACTCTGCTGCTTCCTGTTGCAGCCGCTTAATGCGCAGCGTGTTGTCCATCATGGGATGCAGGCGACCCTGGGTGAATTCGTCGGCCCCCAGGTCCACGATGGTGTGCGCTTCGCTGCGAAGCGGATTGCTGAGTTTCTGGTCCTCGCGTAGAGGCACGTTGGTGTATAAGGGCGCGAGGACGCTCTGCAATCCCAGCACCGCCTCGTAGGCCAGCGTCCCGCCCGAAAATAGTCCCCGCAAGTAGCCCGAGGATAACTGCTCAAAGCGCGGTAGGGCAGGCCGGTCGCCTGCATCGCGAGCCGCTTCGAGCGCCAATTGTGCAGCATCCTTCAGATTAAAGGCAAAGTGCAGGTTGCCCAGCCTGCGCGCCGTCACCGGCTGGCCCATGAAGTAAACCACGATGGGTTTACCGCTGTTGCGCGCCTGAGCCAGCACACGCGTCGCCACTTCGGGCGCCGGCGGCTTGGAAATGAGCACGATGACCTCGGTCTGCGGATCGCGCGTCAGAAGGCCCAGGGCCTGTCGCGTGGTCGCGCCGCCCACCTCTGGCGATAGGTCGCGCCCGCCTGTGCCAATAGCCTGCGAAATGCCGCCGCCCTCCCAGTCGACGTGCACGGAGACTGCCTGCAAGCCGGTGCCCGATGCCGCCACGAGCCCGATGGAACCACGGCGCGTATGATTAGCAAATCCCAGGCCCACGCCGTTGACAATGGCCGTCCCGCAATCGGGCCCCATCAGCAGGAGGCCTTTTTCCTGAGCCAGATCTTTCAGTGATACTTCATCCTCCAGCGCCACGTTGTCGCTATAGAGGAACACGTGCTTGTCCGCTTGTAGCGCCTCACGCGCCACGTCCGCCGCATAGCGGCCGGGCACAGAAATCAAGACCCAGTCCGCTTCCGGTAGCGTTTTCATGGCCGACGCCATGCTCCGCGGCTGGAACGTCTGGCTGGCCCGGCTGCGTCGCTCCTTGAGCAGCCTATCCACCTGCGCCAGGGCCTCTTTCCCCTGCTCCTCATCCTCAGCCATCACGGCGATCAGCAGGTCGTCGGGCCCCACATCCTTACTCTTCTCCGTCAGCAGGTCGCTTTCGGCCATCAGCTCAAGGTTGGCCTCCGTGCCCATCACGACGCCTGCGTCCTGCACGCCGGGCAATTGGGCTAGGGCGCGCTGCAGCTGCATCAAGACGACCGAGTCAAAATAGGCCCCCCGCCGCACTTCACTACACGTGACGCTCATCTACCTTCTCCGGCAACTTACTCACTTCAGGGTGGCCCGTCGTAATGTAATCTTCCAGGTGCTGAATCGTATTGGCCTGTTCCGAGATAATGGCCTTTACCACGTCGCCGATGGACACGACGCCGACGACGCCCTCATCGCGCATGACGGGCAGGTGCCGAATGCGCTTGTCAGTCATCAGCGCCATGCAGACGTCGACGTGCTGGTCCGGTCGCACGGCGTACACGCGCGAAGTCATCGCCTCTCGCACGGGCGTGTCGCGAGACGCCTTGCCCTGCAGGATAATCTTGCGCGCATAGTCGCGCTCGGAGAAGATGCCCACCAACTTCTCCTCTTCCATGACCAGCACCGCCCCAATGTTTTTCTCGGCCATCAGCTCCAGCGCCCGGTAAATCATATCATCCGGCCCCACCGACCAGACGTCGCTCCCCTTGTCGTCCAGAATCTGCCTTACGATAGTCATCATATGCCTCCTCGCCGTGTTTCCGGCTTCACAAGTTCTACTCCTTGTTCGGCGCCGTTCAACACGGCAGCAATCTCTTGCGCCTGGGCCAGTAACAGCTCATCGCCGTGCCAGCGGCCCACCACTTGCAGGCCAAATGGTAGACCCTTTTCATTATAGCCGGAAGGGATGGTCAGCGATGGTAACCCGCTCTGCGTCCAGGGCAAATTCATGACCGGATCGCCTGTACTCGCCAGCCCCGCCGGGGCCGGGCCAGGCGCAGCCGGCGTAATCCACAAATCAAACTGCTCGGACTCCATGAGATCCATAAGCTGCCGGCGCAGGGTCAGGCGCGCCTCACGCGCGGCGGCGAGGTCGGCATCGGAGACCATCGCGCCGCGCGTGAGAAGGGCCGCCGTCTTGGCGTGATAGAGGTGGTCATATTTTGAGAACCACGCATCATGCACCTGCGCCGCCTCCGCCGACATAAGCGCCATGTGCCGCACCTCGATAGCCTCAAAATCGTCGAGGGCCTGTACTTCCTTGATTTCGAATCCTGCCTGTGCCAGCGTCGCACAAGTCGTTTCGAAGTGAGCCAACCCCTCCAGCGAGGCGCGCTGCAGATAGGGACCTTGCGGAATTGCCAGCACCGCCCGCTCACGCTGGGCCGGCGGCCGCCAGTTAGCCAGCACCAGACTCGCCGCCAGAGTCATGCCGAAGAGGTCTGTTGCAAACAATCCAACATGGTCCAGCGACGGCGACAACGGGATCACGCCCGCGCGCGAAATACGCTCGTAACTAGGTTTGAGGCCCACAACACCACAAAAGGCCGCCGGACGGTTGACCGAGCCTATGGTCTGTGTTCCCAGGGCCAGAGGGCACAGACCGGCGCCGACGGCAGCCGCCGAACCGCTGCTTGAGCCGCCCGGCGTGTGCGCCGGATCGTGAGGATTGCGCGTGGGACCGGGAGCAAAATAAGCAAACTCCGTGGTCACCGTCTTGCCCAGAACGAGCGCGCCGGCTTTCTTAAAGGCGGTCACAACCGCTCCCACGCCACCTTGCAGTTCTTCAACCGGGAGCTTGCTGCCCGCGCGCGTCTCCAGTCCGGCGACGTGAAAGATATCCTTGACCCCCAGGGCAGCGCCAAATAGCGGCGGTCGCATTTCCGGTTCCGGGTACCGTCTTAGCAGCGCCTCGGCCTCGTCCCGCAGGCGCTCGAAGCGCCCTTCCTCTTGCACAAAGGCCAGGACGTCCGGCTCGCGCCGTTCAAAATGAGTCTGCAATTGATCAATGTAGGACGACAACGGCAAGTCGCCGCTGCGTAAGTCGGCAAGAAGCTCCCGTAGCTTTGTTTGCGGGGCGCCGCTTTGCTCGACGCCGTCCGCTTGCTTATGCTCAGGCACGTTCTACACGCTCCGCTTGCAGCTTGCCGGCAGCGATCTTCACCGCGTCGACAATGTGCTGGTAACCGGTACAACGACAGAGGTTGCCCGAAATCGCGGCTCGAATCTCTTCTTCGTCTGGATCGGGATTCTCGTCTAGGAACGGCAGCAGGGTCATGAGGATACCCGCCGTGCAAAAGCCGCACTGCAGCCCGTGCGCTTCCCAAAAAGCTTCCTGTACCGGATGTAATTCGTCCGGATCCGATGCCAGACCTTCCACCGTCGTAATCTCAGCGCCGTCGGCCTGCACGGCAAAAAGCAGACAAGAGCGCACGGCGCTGCCGTTGAGCAGAATTGTGCACGCGCCGCACACGCCATGCTCGCAGCCTACGTGCGTTCCCGTGAGCCGCAACTCGTGGCGAATAAAATCACTGAGGAGCAAGCGCGGCTCAACGCTACGCTCGTAGACCTGTCCATTGACGGTGACGGTGACTGGCTGCATTGTCGTTCTTATCCTTCTTCGATTTGCGTCGCGCGGTCGACGGCTTGCTGCAATGTACGCCGGCCCAACACGCGCGCCAGGTGCCGCTGGTAGTCGGCGCCGGCGTGTACGTCGCCGGTGGGATCAATCTCTTCTTCAGAGGCCAGTTGCACGGCCTCTTCGATAAGTTCGGGTGTCAGGGCCTGTCCACGGAGCATGCCGAAGGCCGCCACGTTCAGGAAGACGAGGCGCGCATCCTGACATGTACCGTCTGGCGACAACTGTACCAAGGCCGCCGCGCCCACAAGAGCATAATCGCCGTGACGGCGCGCCACTTCCTGAAAGGAATAACCGGCGCCTGCGGGCCATGCCGGAAACGCTACTTCGACCAGCAATTCTTCTGGCGCCAGATCCACAGTGAATAAGCCCTGAAAGAAATCCTTTGCCCGTACACGCCTTTCCCCGTTGCGGCCCGCGGTCGTGAACGTGGCGTCCAGGGCCACGGCGATGACGGGCAGTTCGGAGGCAGGATCGGCATTAACCACGCTTCCGCCAATCGTACCCCGGTTACGAATCTGC
>CAYSMQ010000202.1:0-8648 GCA_964432035.1 uncultured Ardenticatenaceae bacterium | reverse complement strand
TACATAGGTCTCAGGTCAATTCGCCAACGAATATATTGCCGCAGGCTACTAACAGCGTAATCAGGCACGGCAATCAGTTTCGTAAGCCAGCGTACCAAACCCTTGTTTTCTTAACCTATACTTTGGAACGATGGTTGTTGGCAGCGTAGATTGCTGCAAACAGACCCGGCTATTACGGAACGTCGATGCTGATTTCCCCGACTATCATTTCTCCCGTAAAGGTGAATTCCGGCCCAAAGATGGCGTAGTTGACCGGTGCTTCTTCGGGATCGAAAAAAACGGTAAAAGCGAAGGTGTCGCCTACTTCGCCGCCGCCGGGTCCGCCGTCCGTGGCTTCGATGAGATAGGTGGCGTGCTCGGCTGCCGTGCGCGAGCCGATGGTCGTCTCCGCCTGCCCCACCTCCGTCGCGCAATCCAGGCCGCCGCGCATCGTAACGCGACGCGTTCCATCCGCATCGGTACTGACTTCGTACTGCTCGATGGAGGTAGCAACCATGGACATGTAAAATTGGTGCGCTTCGATAACGACTTCGCCCATTTCAAAGGTCTGCATCTTGAATGCTTCAGGGTTCGTATCCACGCGGCATATGGCGTGGTTGCGGTCAAAGCTGAAGACCTCGTGCATGGGCACCGTGGGCTCGCCGGTTTCCGGATCGGGCATCATCTTGAGATTGACGCCGCCACCGGAGGCAGTGTTGTATGAAAGGCGCGCCACTGTTTCCTCTAAGTCTTGCACCTGCTCCTGCAGCGTGGCGACCTCCGACTGTAACGTGGTCGTCTGCTCCTGAGTTTGCGTCGGAGCGCATTGCACGAGGAAGAGCATGAGAAAGCTTAGCGTGACGGCAAGAGTTATTGAGATATTTCGCATGGTCAGAAGCCTCTGCTTACGAGTCTAACGTGTGGACGTAGACGGTTGTAGGATTAGTGCCCAGTGGAATACGTGTTGCTACCTGCCAGGAGCCGGTCTCGATGACGGCGACGGTGCCTTCCTGGGTCAGAATAGCATAGACGAACTGCCCGTTGGGATGCACGGCAAGTTTCTGCGGGTTGTTGCCGGCCTGTACGCGGGCCAGTTCCTCAAAGCTCTCGGTATCGATCACGCTAACGAATACGTCGCTGGAATGTCCAAGATAGCCCAGCGCCTCGTCAGGGCTAAAGGTATTGACGATGATGCCCTCGCCGGCCGGCACGCGCTCGATAACCTCCAGCGTCGTGGCGTCCAAAACCAGGTTGGCATTGGTATTGCGTTCCTGGACCCAGACCTGATCCTTGGTTGTTGTCGCCGTGAGCATAAAGGGGCGTGTGTCCGGCTCGCCCTCGTAGACGTTCATGGGCTCTAGCGTCTCGCTGTCCAGGGCCAGTACGGTGTCGCCGTTATCTGTAGGTACAAAAACGCGCTCGACGCCATCGGAACCGACAACGACGTCCACGTCGCAGGCCACGCCGCCGTTGACAGGAATATCCTTGATTTCCAGTACATCGCGTGTGTCAATATCGATTGCGGCCACCTGTCCTGAAGCGTGCTTACTGACAAACAACGTGCCGTTGCGCGACGGTTTACCAATGTAAAGCGTCACTTCATCGGTGCCCAGCGAGATGCGCTCTGTCACTTCCAACGTTTCCAAATTGAGCAGTAGCACCGCGACCTCGTCCGTGTCCGGATGTTTTGTACCCAGCCACAGGTTTTCGCCATCGAAGAAGTTGTTGTCGTCATTCCAGGTCCATGAGGTAAAGTTGGGGATGTCGGCCGTCTCTAGAACGGTGTGTGTCTCCGTGTCGACGACGCTGACGTGTGGCGAGCTGTTGCTGAAGGCGTAAAGGCGGACGGCACCATTGCTACCCGTGTCCGGCGCCGGTTGCTCAACCTCGGCGCTGGTGGGTTGCGGCGTGGAGGTCGTCTCCTGACCTCCACAGGCCACCAGGACGAGGCCGGCGAATAGAAACGATACAAAAAGCGAAAGCTGTCTTTTCACGTTATTTCTCCCGGAAGAACAAGTTTGTTACAAGAGAAACAGACTTGTTCTCGAAGCAAAGGGCCGTCAAGTTGTGCGGGTGATGGTAATCAGCCATTCAGGCGAGCCGGTTTCCTCGATCTGTGACTGGAAACCGAGACGAACGGCCTGCGTGGGGATCGTCTCCAGCGCCGGTGCATGATCGGTGATCACCTGCAGCCCTTCGTCATCTACATTCAATTTCTTAAGCGCCTGCACTGCTTTCATCATGGGATAGGGGCAAATTTCACCGCGGACGTCGAGTTGTTTGAAAGCCATCTTATTCTCTCCTTCTCAAGTTGACTTACTGAACACGCTGGATGATCTGCACACCGAGCCAGGCGCCGGCAGCCAAGAACAGGGCAAAGACCCAACCGTTTACGGCCAATGAGGGGATAGCGGAAAAGAAAGCGCCAATCGTGCAGCCCATGGCGATGCCTGCACCGTAGCCCATCGCCAGACCCCCACCGGCAGACTGAATGTAACGCTTACGCTGTTTCGGTATGCGAATCTTGAACTCGCCGGCAAAGAGGGCGCCGATGAGCGAACCCAAGACCATTCCCCATACCAGGAAGAACATGTGGTGCAAAATACCGGCGCCGCCAACTTCCAGCGTGCAGCCGGGCAGGTCCGCCGCGCCGGCCAGTTGTCCGGGCCCAAAGCCCAACCAGTTGGTGAAGCCGATACTCCAGCGCGAAAGTTCGCCGGTAAACCCCCAGGGGTGGGCCGAGGTGAAGAGCATGACGTTAAGTCCGCCCAGGACGGCGCCGCCGGCAGCGGCAGGCCAGCCGTGCACGAAGACGCGGCGCAGCGTGTTATTAAGTTTGCCGGCGAAGGTCTCTTCTTCACCTGCTTGAAAGGGCATATCGGGCATCACCAGGCCGCCGCGACTCTCCCACCAGAGGAGGAGTAGGTACACAACTACGAGGGCCAGCAGCGTCAGCGCCACAGCGCCACCGTGGCCCACAAATGCGGGCAGCCATAGGCGCGCGCCATCGGCGATCTGCACGCGCCACCACCAGTTCCAGCTATAGCTGGCTGCCAGCAAGCCCAGCAAGATACCGCCAAAGCTGACCCAGGAGGCGACGTAGCCTTCGCCCATGCGATAAATGCTGCCCGAGACGCAGCCACCGGCTACGACCATGCCCGCGCCAAAAAGCAAGCCGCCGAGCACCACGTGCAGGCCCAGAGGCAGCACGTTGGCTTCTTGCGGCAGCAGGCCCAGTTGCGGAAAGGGCACCTGGCGACTCATGACGACGGCAAACCCAAGCGTGGCGACGGTGAGACCTACGAGCACCCCTTTCAAGTTGCGCCCGTGTCGTAATAAGAAGACGTCGCGAAAAGCGCTGGCAAAACAAAAACGGCTGCGCTGCAGGACAAAGCCAAATGCAAGCCCAAATACCCAGAAAAGCGCCATTTGACCGTCCATCCAGGCTGCCAGGAGCATGACGCCCAACGCTGCGAGCAGCGCGGCAAAACCAGCCCAAACATGGTGCCTGAGTTCCACCTTTTCCGTATAGCCCAGGCTGCAGGCGAAGGTCGCCAGGGCCGATTGGGATTGTCGTTCAGGGGGATCAAGGCGTGTGGTCATAGCTGCTTCTCTCCGTCTCTTTCTTTTCCTTCACTATGGTGTGACCAGTCCAACCAGGAGCCATCGTAGAGCCGCACGCGAGGAAAGCCGAGGTGTCGCAAAAGTAAATAGGTATGCGCGGCTCGCGCGCCGCTGCGACAATAGGTCACGATTTCTTTCTCCGGCGTCACGCCCAGGCGGGCAAGTTCCTCGCGCAATTCACGGTTCGCACGCAGTGCATCCCAGCTATCTACGGGCACCCCGTTGATCCAATCCCAACAGATGGCGCCGGGAAGGTGACCGGCGGCAAATTCGCCACGGGTGCGCGTGTCCAGTAGCAGGACATCGCTATCGGTTAGACGCTCCTGGAGCCAGGATTTGGTCGCCAGATGCTCGTCTCGGACTCTTGGATCAAAAGACGCAGGCGCCGGAACAGTTGACTCTGTCGTCGTCGCATAGCCTTCCTCCTGCCAGCGGTCGATGCCGCCGTTGAGAATGGCGACGTTGCTGTGACCGTGACGCACTAGCGCCCACAGGACACGCGCCGCGGGCAAGCCCCAGTTATTATCGTAGATAACGACAGCGCGCTCCTGCGTGACGCCCAGGCGGCTCATAGCCCGGGCGAAAGGAGCGGGCGGCAGCAACATACCAGGGACGCCATCTATTTCACGGTCGAGGGACCTCAGCTCCAGCTGCACAGCGCCCGGGAGATGACCATCTTCGTAGCTATCCACTTCTCGTACGTCAAGGAGACAGAGCTCCGGGTGCTGCAATCTTGGCGCCAGCCATTGCGGCGTTACCAGGAGTTCCGGGAACGAGCGTATTTCTTGATCACGATCTGCCTGTTTTTGCTGAGAAATGGAGTCTTCCTCCACGACCTATCTGTTCAGTTGCCAAACAAAAACGCCACCGATCGACGGTGGCGTGGGCCATCACAAACTTTACCACCGCAATCGCACTTGAAGGCGGAGAACGGTGGCGATACGGTCTCCGGTTAGCAGGGATGCACCTGCTCCGGAGGCGCGTGCCTCCGTCTCCGCCGGGGACAGGAGCAACAGGTGCAGAAATCGTTAATGTGAGAGTCGAGCCGCTTTAACATTAGCTTGTTAGTTCAATTGGCTTTAGTCGTGTTCTGCGAAGCGCCAGGTTGAAAGGTTGCCGTAACGCTTAGGCCTTAGTTAATCTTGGTTACGTATTCGCTTCAGTAAGATAGATTACACTGCGCAAAGCATATGCGCAACGCGCATTGGCCCTACGAGGATCTGTGACCTGCTTTCTTTAACTCTTTTAGTGATCTACATCACAGTTTATTACATGGTGAGAGTTAGAATTAAACAACGGAGCATATACCGATGCCGATGTCGGGAACACGCCACAAGAGTCGTCGATAAACATAGTGATTGAGATCGCCCCGGCGCTCCGCTTACTGTGGCACACTTTCCCGCATCGTTGGACAATATTATATAAGCAAAAGGATTCATGCATGATAAAGTTACAAATTTTCGTCACCGACGACTGTTGGTCCTGTGAGGAGTCGCGCCAGATTGCGGCAGAAACGCAGGCGCGCTTTCGGGATGTGGAGGTGACACTGATCGATTTGAACAGCAATGAGCGCCCGGCGAGCGTCTTTGCTGCGCCGACCTACCTTTTGAACGGCCGCGTCATTTCTTTGGGGAATCCGCGGCGAGAAGCGCTGTGGGAACAACTGGCGCAAGCGAACGCCTCGTCTGGTAATGGGCAAGGAACGTCTTAAATGCCTTCCGTTAAGAATAACCAGGTTCGAGAAAAGTTAAACTATCTGTCGTCGATCACAATCTTTCGCGATCTCAGCTTGACCGATCTGAAAGAGATGGACCGCCAGTTCACGATGACAACTTGTGAACCGGGCAAGATCTTCTATATGCCAGAGGAAACGGGGGAAGTGCTCTTTCTTCTCAAGAGAGGGCGCGTGCAACTGTACCGGCTCTCTCCCGAAGGAAAGAAAATTGTCGTAGCCACGCTGGGACCCGGCGCTATCTTCGGCGAGATGTCTCTGGTAGGGCAAGGTATGTACAACACGTTTGCCGAAGCTGCCGACGAGTGCATCCTTTGTGTCATGAGTCGCCCCGACGTGGAGCGCCTGGTGCGCGAAAAGCCGCAGGTGGCGCTACGTATCGTGGAAGCGCTAGGCAACCGTCTGGTGGAGACGGAACGCCAGCTGGAAGAGGTCGCCTTCAAATCGATTCCGGCGCGGCTGGCGGGCCAACTGTTACGTCTGGCAGATGAAGCAGGCGGCAACGAGGTCACCGGCTACACGCACCAGGACTTTGCCGAGATGCTGGGTACCTATCGCGAGACGATTACCCAGACGTTGAACGAGTTTAGGACAACTGGATTGGTGCGCATCGGGCGCAAGAAGGTCGTGTTGCTCGACGAGGATGGTCTGAAAAAACTGAGCGGCAACTAAGCACTGCGCCCGAGTTGAAAGCAGACTACTGGCGCAGTTTTTGTTATAGTCGCAATGAAGGAGGGGTAGAGAATGAATGACGATCTTTTGGCGCGCTATAATTACGACGAATTCATTCCTGAGAAGTTCGAACCATGGCTAAATTTCGAGGCAAGCCCACAGCTAGGAGAGCAAGCGCCAGATTTTCCCCTTTGGCGCCTTGACGGCAGCGAAACGCGACTAAGCGACGTTTGGGCCGTGCACCGATACACGATCGTGGAGTTCGGAAGCTTCACCTGACCGTATTGTGGGATGGCGGCGCCATCCATGAATGACATCGCCGAGCGTCACGCAGGCCAGGGCGTTGGCTCGATCTTCCTTTACACGCACGAGGCGCATCCCGGCGAAAACTATCCCCATCTGACCTCGATGGAACAAAAAGTGCGGCACGCGCGGGCGCTCCGCGACGTCCTCGGGGTGACGAGACCGATCCTGCTCGATTCGCTCGACGGCGCCTGTCACCGCGCCTATGGGTCCATGCCCAACATGAGCTGGATCTTTACGCGGTCCGGAACTCCCGTCTACAAATCAGATTGGACGGACGCGCGTAGCGTGGAGAACGCTATCCAATATTTTCTAGATGTGGTAAATCGGCGGCGCAGCGGGGAACGTCTGGCGCCGTTTCGGGTGGATCGCCTAGACTTCCGCACGCAGGATCAGGATGGCTTTCATAGAGGGTTGGCAAGGAATGGACCCAAGGCCGTGCGCGAATACCGGGAGGCTTTTCCGGAACCAGCCAATGACGCAAAGTCCAATCAGGGCGCCGGCCGGCGCCCTGATTGTTAGAGGAGGGGAAAGGAAATGTGCTGGCCCCAGACTTAATTGCGCCGCAGCGCAAAGAATACCAGGGCCGTGACCACACCATAGATAATGTGGCCTAACAGGCTCATCCACTGCATCTGCTCGACGACAAACAGCATCTGGCTCATCCCTAGCATCAGGGGCATGAGCACAAGGGCGCCCAGCACCCACCACACGATGCCGTTAATCACGCCGCCGCTCAGGGCAACAGGCACGGTATTGGGGAAGCGGCCGATGACGAGCCCATAGACGGCGCCGATGAAAGCGCTGATCGCCATGTGCACGACGAAGCCTACAATGGCGCTTTCTATACCGACGAGCATACCGACCATGGGCAGCATACCCATCATGGCCATCATGATGCCGAAGACAACGCCGCCCACCAGGCCGGCAATAGCGCCTTGAACAATCAGCTTACTGCTTGAGGGGGTTCCTGTACGTTCAACACTTGTCGTAGTCATCGAATTTCCTCCATTCTCTTGTATACCAGCCGTCTATGGCTGGTAAATACGGGTATCGGGCCGGAAAGCAGCCCAGGAAAACCAGAAATGATCGACCTTCACCACAGGCTGCAATTGCTCCCCGGCTAATTCACCGGTGACCGCTTCGCCTAACACGTTCCAGGTGCTGCCCGTCTGCTCGTCTTTGATGGTCCCGTCGTCGTCAGTAAAAGTCAGCGTCTGCCCGTCCAGCGTTCTCTCGAACACAGCGTTAGCGCCCACGTCACGGCCAGCGGCGATGGCGCTGCTATCGAGGGCTGAGGCTAATCCTTCCTCCCAGAAGACGGCAACCTCTACACCGCCGACGGTATCGTTGGCTACGCGCACCTCTTCTAGCACCTCGTTGGGGTAGGCCACCGCTTCGCCGTTCAGCTCCACGGTTGTGACGCGGGCCATGGGCGGCAGTTCTTCTGGCGTGGATGGACCGGAAAATAAGAAGGGAGAGCTGTTGACGTTGTCGTATCCGGCGTAGGGATTTTGTCCGTAACTGCGGCGGAAACCGGTGTCGCGTGACAGCACCTGTGCATCCGGATACGTGTCACGCGCCTCGGCCCAGCTGATGATGGGAGCGGGCAGGAATTCAAGCTGCTGGCCCACGAATTCGCCGATGACCGCTTCACCCGTGGCCTGTTGCCACCAGCTTTCCGTCTGCCGATCGTACATCAGCAGATTGCTGTAGCGCAGGCGCCCGGTCGTACCAAAGTCCAGTTCTCTGCCGTCCACAGTCGCATCGAAGACGATTGCTGTATTGCACAGGGGGCAGAAGGTAACGGTGACAGGCCGCCCACCGACGTCATCGTTGACGATTTCGTGCCAGGTCAGAATTTGGAAGGGGTAAATGCGCACGTCGCCGTCGTGCTCGAAGACGGTGACCGGCTCCAGGTCCCTTATCCATTCATCCGCTTCATCGGTGCCGACAAATCTGGGGTTATCGATAGCGGGGATGCCATCTTTAGGCGGACCGCCGGAGAGGATCTCATCGAAGGAGATTGTGCGCCGGCTAAAATCTGTCTCAAACGATTGCTGCAGGGCGCTGGGGATGTCCTCATCCGGCAAGCTCGTGGCCGTTGGCTCAGGTGTGGTCGTCGCCGTCGGTACAGGGACGGTTACCGGCTCAACGGCCGTCGTCGCCGTGGCTTGCGCCGGCGGCGCATCGCCGGAAGTAGCGGGCGCACAGGCGACGGCCAAAAACGTGAAGCCCAGCAACAGGCGTGATAATTTTCGGTCCCAGGAAGCTTTCCAAATGCGCAACATATAAACAGCATAAAGGGGACCGCTCGAAATTATCGTAAGCTGGCATA
>CAYSMQ010000201.1:0-8662 GCA_964432035.1 uncultured Ardenticatenaceae bacterium | reverse complement strand
CACGAGAGCCAGAGGCCACAGTATCGCCGCCAGCCCAATACTTTCTAACAGCCAAAATGCGCCGGCCACGACCAGAACGACGCCCCAAAAGCTGCGCGCGCCCTTTGCCAACGGCCAGCAGTAACAGGCCGGCGCCAAACCCTGCTGTTCTGCTTCCTTCAATTGCTTGATGTCAGTTTCTGCATCCATTTCTTGCACCTCCGCTAGTCGGTCACCACTCATCACCTACGGGCATAGTAATTCGCGTCAAAAAAAGAGCCCGTTCAAGCTCCCTAATATAATACTACAAATGTAGTAATAAGTAAAGCCAACCTAATCGTCAGCTAAAAGCTAAAAAATAGGTACCCGGCTAAAATCCAGATGAGCATGGTCAGTTGCCACTCTAGCGGCCGGGCGCTTTGTACCGGCGGGTCGTGCAGCAGGCGCTCGACGCGGCGACTAAAGCTCGGTCTTTTATCCACGAGCCTGGGCAAGAAGGAAAGCCTCGTTTTCCAGGGCCGGTCCTGGTTCAGCGCGTAGCGGTAACTCTTCAACAACATGTCGGCATACGTCTCGCGATCCCCGGCCACTCTAACGGCCATATCATCGCACGCTCTCTCCTCCTCGCGGTAGATGTGGGCAGACACCAGGCCCGCCACAGGACTGATCAGAGCCAGCTTCAGCACGGCGCCCAATGCACACCAGCCCGACCAGCGCAGGACAAAATGACTCACCTCGTGGCCCAGCGCCCCTCTCAACTCCGCGTCGCTCAGCAAAGGCGCCAATCCCGGTGGAAACAGTATCGTCGGCCGGCCCCCGGCCGTCAGCGCCAGCGGCGACGCCACGCTGTCCGATACGAGCAGTTGCGGCCGCGTCGTCAGCCCAGGCCCACACTGCATTCCACCGCCACACGCCTCCTCCGCCGTTAGACGTCGCTGGGCGGCCATGACCTGATCCAGCGCCTGCTCCAGTCGCGGCGGCGCCGATTTCGCGGTGCCAAGCAGGCGGCGTCGCGTTCGGCGCACGACGACCTGGTAGAATAGGGTTGCACCTCCCGCCCACAGCAGCACAAAAGGAATCACTTTTCGCCAGGATACTGCGTTGGCCTGCCAATTCTCAAAGAACGCTTCCGGCCAGGGCAGGATAAGACCGACGCCCAGCAGGATGAGTAGAGATTTCACCAGGGGGATTGCCAACAGACTCAGGCGCAGTTCGGCCCGGCGAATGCACAACAAGTTAATGGCGCCGACGATAAGCAGCCACACGAGCGCGCCAACGACCACGCTGGGTAACAAGTTATACAGCAAAAACTGGCCAAGGACCGTCATCCGTCGTCCTCTTGCCGCTTGGCGCGCAGCAACGTTTCCAGTCGTTGCAGCTCCGCCTCGTCCACCTCTTCTTCCGTCTGCAGCAGGTGGGCAATGGCCGATAACGTCGCTCCTTTATAGAAACGATCCACCAGCGAACGTAGCAGCGAACCGGCGACTTGCTCCTGTTCGTGCACCGGCGTGTAAACGTAGGCCCGCCCTTCTTTATGCCGGATTAGCATGCCCTTTTCCATCAGCCGTGTCATTACCGTCATCACCGTCGTGTAAGCCAGGGGCCGGCCCGGTTCTAACGCATCCTTGACGTCGTGTACGGTCGCCTCGCCCCTGTCCCAACAGACCTGCATAACGGCTGCTTCCAGCTCGCCCAGCTGGTAAGCGTTCTCTCCTTCGTCACCTTTCATAGCCACATATTACTACACCGGTAGTAACGCGTCAATCGCCGACGAAAGTATTTTCGAACCACACCGGCACAGGCTACGTCCCAATTCTGGCGATAACCGGTTCAGGTCTTGTGGTGACATGACTATTTTTCAAACCTCCATTGCGTGGCGTTTCTACACGGGAAAGAAGCGCGAAAAGAAACTTGCCCAGACGGCCAGGACGATCAACCACAGCCCAACCCCAATCAGTACCAGGCCACTCCAGCGCTTCACCTTAGAACTCCCTCCCTTAAGCGCATTGACCACTCGCTCCTGAGCAGTCCCCACGAGCACGGCCAGCCCGAACATGAGGACAGCCATCGTCAGCGCCGTCATGGCGAAGGCGCTGACGGCAGCGCTCGAACCGCCGCCGGCGAGAGCATGCCCGGCCAGACCGGCCAGGATAGGTCCGGTTCACCCAAAACCGGCGAGAACGTAACTGAACCCAAACAGGCCAAAGGCCAGCACCGGGCGCTGCCGGCGCAGGCGGGCCTGGGCCTCTACGAACGGTCGGGCCACGGCGTACACGGCGTCACTGCCCGGCGAGATGCCCTGCCACTGCAGCAGGCCTAACAGCAACAAGAAAACGCCGGCGCCCCCGCGGATCAGCCGCCCACCGGCGCTGGCAAAAGTGACACGCTCAAATAACGGAGCGGCCCCAAGCGCAAGGGCCAGTCCGGCTAAGAGCAGGAAGAGGACGACGCCGGTTGCAAGTGCAGCGGCGAAACGCAGCAGGCGCGTCCATCTCTGCCTCGGCGGCGCATCACGCACCTGCCGGGCCAGCAGCGTGGCCAGCAACGGAAAGGAGCAGGGCGAAAAGAAGGAGGCCAGCCCGGCTGCGGCCGCCAGCAATAACAGCCCGGCTCCCGTCGCCGCGGGCAGCTCAAAGCGCGGATACAGCGTGTATCCCACATAACCGGCCAGGGCAAGAAACAGCACGGCCAGCAGGAGGACGAGGTAGGTAAGTGGGGAGCGGCGCTCAGGGGGGGACGCCATCAACGCTACCCGGCGCAGCAACTAAGCAAAGTCACGTCTTTCTCCAGACCCAACGCCGCCAGCTTCAGACCTTCGACGTTGGTCAAATAGGGGAACATCGTCTCCTCCCGCAGCGCCATCGCCGCCGCAAAACCGGCCGAGCCCCATCGATGAGCATCAAATCGTAGTGCCCGATGCTCTTAGGCAGTTTGGCCATTACCGTTCATCAATCGCGGTAGTCGTTTGGTAGCGGCTCCGGTTCCGGCAGAAGGCCAATCGATTCGTAGTAGCGGATAGTAGGGCCGGTGAGCCCCGTTCTCTCGGCCAGGGTTTTTATTTGCATACGCTCTCCTCTTTTTCTCGTGTGCTACCGGCAAGTATAAACCCTGAAGTAACTTGAAGGTCAAGCCCGCATTACGCGACTCCCGAGAAAAAGGCGTCTTTTAGGCGGAAGCTCATTTGTGATTAAGGCCAACTGGGTTTTCCTGGCTGCTCACTCTTCCTGCTGATTCGCAAACCGCAGCCGGTTGCCGTCCGGATCCGTCACCATCATCTCCCGCGTCCCATAGGGCGTATCTTCGGGCCGGCTCAGCGTCGTCACACCGCCCGCCACAAACGTGTCATAACAGGCATCCACGTCGGGAACGACGAAATACGCTGCCCCGCCCACCTCGCAGTCCCCTGCGTGCTCCGTCAGAAAGATCGTCTGGCCCTCCCGCGTCAACTGCATAAACAGCGGAAAGCCCGGTTCGTAGCGATGTTCCCAATCGATCTCAAAGCCCAGCCCACCCACGTAAAAGGGCACGCTGCGCTCCGCGTCCATCATTCGAAACTGGGGAATAACCGTCTGGCTCATATTGCCTCCTTGGCGCCATCATGCTTCGCCAACTCTAACCCACACTCCTCCAACGTCAAACACTCGCAATCCAACGTGCGCCGCAAGATGCGCTTCATGGCCTCCATGCGCCGCACCTGCTCCTCCAGCTCCTGCAGCTTATCCTCGGCCATCGCCGCCCAGCGCGCCGATGGCGGCGTGCCCTCCGGAAACTCGTGCACCAGCGTCTGGATCTCGTCCAGGGTGAAGCCTGCCTCTTTGGCCAGTCCGATCACGTTCAGCTTGGCCACGATCGCCTTGTCGTAGCGCCGCCGCCCGTTCACTCGCTCGGCCTCGGGCAACAACCCGATCTCCTCATAATAGCGAATGGTAGAGGTCGCCACGCCCACCCGTTGCGCCACGTCGCCGATGGTCCATTGTTTCATGAAGTTCACCTCCAAATACTACTGAGAAATCGGATGTCTGCTTGTGATTTCTCGTTAGTTGCGTTGCCGCCAAGACATCCGATTTCTTGACCACACGCGCCAACCGAGCCATTTGACTTCAAGTTAACTTTAACTGTTATACTCAATCCTATCACAACCAACGTTCACCCGAAAGTCGACGATCTGTGACGCATTGGGAAAGGAGAAACACGAATGTGCGAAAATGACCAAGCTATCATCTGTGACCTGACCGTCTTCTCCGCCGAAAAGCGCAAAGAGCTGGCGGCGAACGTGCCGGACCTCTTCCAGGCGGCGCAAGACGTCGCCGAGCTAAGCGACGGCTACGCCTTCCAATTCCCCAACGAGCCGGGCCTTTTCAGCGCCCTGGCGGACTTCGTCGAACACGAGCGCCAATGTTGCCCCTTCTTCCGCTTTAACATCGACGTCACCCCTCACGGCGGTCCCATCACCCTGAGCATGACGGGCGCGGAAGGCGTCAAGGACTATATGGAAAGTACCTGGGACGATTTAGAGGAGGCGGTCGCCAGAGACCTAGTGCACACGGGCGCCGACGATGACCTGGAAGAAGCCGTCTCCCGCGCCGCGCCTGTGCTCTCGGAGACTATCAAGAAATCGCGCGGAGATGTGCCCGGCGCCTGATTCTCGTGGCGAGTGCGACCTATCGCTTGTGACGCGTCGTGTATGCGGGAGGTGGCGGGCACATCACATCAAGAAAGCGCGCGGAGATGTGCCCGGCACCTGATTCACCTGGCGGGTGCGGTCTATCACTCGTGACGCGTCGTGTGTGCGGTAGGTGCCGGGCATATACGATAGAGGACGCTCATTGACGCAGTCCCGTTGCGGACATTACAATAGCTCACAGACAAGGAGGCAATCGCATGCCCGACGTAAAAGAAATGGGACGAATTCGCGTGTCGGTCGAGGAAGCTCGGCAGCGCCAACAGGAGGACGGTGCAACTATCCTCGACGTTGTCGACACCGTCGCCTACGATCGGACTGAGGACCAGATTGCGGGCGCCGTGCGCATCGCGCCCGAAAAGGTGCAGGATGAGTTTGAGCAGCTGCCGGAGGAGCGGGCCGTCTACGCCTACTGCACCTGACCGAATGAAGAAACGAGCGCCAGTGTGGCGTTCTTCCTGCGCAAACAAGGCTATGAGGCATATGCCATCGAAGGCGGCCTGGATGCCTGGCGTGAGGCCGACTATCCTCTAGAAGAAAAGGAGGCGTAAATGGCCACCTGGGTACTTACCTGTCCTAACTGTGGCACGCCAAATGAGGTGCAGCCAGACCAGGTCGTCGTCCATTGCGGACAGGCCACCTGTACCTGCACCTGCGCCAACTGCTCGAAGACATTTGAGGACCAGACAGAATATTGGCGCTGGCTGGGCCTGGAGACTGCGCCGCCGGCCGATTAGAAAATCCAGACAAGGAATGGCACCATGGCAGCCTACGTACGCACCATCGTCCTCTACCTCCTTGCCGGTCTCGCCGAAATTGGCGGCGGCTGGCTCGTCTGGCAGTGGTTGCGGGTGGGTCGGCCCTTCACCTGGGGCATTCTTGGCAGCATCGTCCTCGTGGGCTACGGTGTCATTCCTACCCTCCAGGTGGAGCCGGCCTTCGGTCGCGTCTACGCTGCGTACGGCGGCATCTTCATTGTGCTCTCCATCCTCTGGGGATGCGTCGTGGACGGATGGCGCCCCGACCGCTTCGACCTGATCGGCGCCGCCATCGCCCTCATCGGCGTGGCCATCATCATCTGGGGTCGTCGCTGGTTCTGAGGACGCTCCGGCCGCCCATATTATGTCCGAAATAACCATCGTTCAGATAAACGACACACACGCCTACCTGAAACAGCACCCTGAGCTGTTCTGGGCCGGCAACCGCGCCGAGTACAGACCCGCCGGCGGCTACGCGCGCATTGCCACGCTTTTGAACCAGATACGGCGGGAAAAGGATCCCGTTCTGGTCTTTGATTGCGGCGACACCATTCACGGAACATACGCTGCCGTGGAGACAGAGGGCCAGGCCCTTGTACCTATCCTGCAGCACCTTGGCTTCGACGCGTGGACCGCGCACTGGGACTTCGCCTATGGCCCGCAGCGACTTTTGGAAGTGGCTGCGCAATTGCCCTATCCGCTGTTGGCAGCCAACTGCTACGACGAACGAAGTGGGCAGCGTGTGTTCGATCCTTATACCATTATCGAAGCAGGTGATTTGCGCGTGGGCGTTATTGGCCTCGCCGCCTACATCGTAGACAAAATGATGCCCGATTCCTTCAGCGAGGGCGTGCGGTTGCCCCTTGGTCTTGAGGAGCTTCCCGACCTGATCACCCGGCTGCGCCGTGAGGAGCGCGCCGATCTCGTCGTCCTCATCTCCCACCTGGGCTTTCCCCAGGAGATGCAGCTGGCGCGCGACGTGCCGGGCATCGACGTGTTGCTCAGCGCGCACACCCACAACCGCCTGTCGGCACCCGCCCGCGTCGACGACACGCTGGTCATCCAGTCGGGCAGCCATGGCTCGTTCATGGGCAAGCTCACCCTGCAGGTGGAGCGGGGTAGGGTGGTCGACTTCCGCCACCGCCTGCTCGTCGTCGACGCATTCATTGAGCCTGATGCCGAAATAACGGACATCGTCGACGATGTGCTTGAGCCTTACCGCGACATGCTCGACGAGGTCGCCGGCGAAACCAGAACAGGACTAAATCGTGGTCACGTTCTGGAATGCACGATGGACAACTTCTTGCTGCAAAGTCTACTACACGAGCAAGACGCGCACGTTGCCTTCTCCCACGGCTGGCGCTACGGCGCACCCATTCCCCCCGGTCGCGTCACCGTGGAACAACTCTACAATATTGTGCCCATGAACCCACCGCTTTTTACCGTCGAACTCAGCGGCGAAGAAATCTGGACCATGCTCGAGCAGTCTCTGGAGCAAGTTTTTTCGCGTAATCCTTACGACCAGGTGGGCGGCTATGTCAAGCGCTGCCTGGGGCTCAACTGTTACGCGAAAATCGAGAATCCGCCCGGCCAGCGTGTTCAGGAGCTGTTCATTCGCGGCGAGAAGATACGGTCCGAGCAAACCTACTCCGCCGTCTTCATCACGACGCAAGGCGTGCCCCAGAAATATGGTCGCAACCGTCAGAAGCTAGACATTCGAGCGGTAGAAGTTATGCGCCGCTACCTGCAGGAGGCCGGGCCCGTCGCCGTCAACCTGCAGCGCACGGTCGTGCCCGTCTAGGGTCCCATTTACCACACACCCGGCGCCAGCCGGTAGCGCACGCGTTGGGCATACTCCTTATACCCGGGCAAGCGCTCCTGTAGCGTGCGATCTTCCAGCGCCGCGAAATAATCAGCGGCAACAGGGGCACCAGCACGATAAAAACCAGCAGCTGCAAAACCAGCCGCCCTGATAGCAACCTTTCTTCTTTCATCCCCCACCTCCGCGGACATGTGCCAGGCACCTCCGAGGTGCCTGGCACATAAAACCTCTACGGTATCAACAAGATCTTCCCCTTCGTATTACGTCCCTCCAGATAGCGGTGCGCTTCTGCGGCGTCGCCCAGCGAGTAGCGCTGGTCAATGCGCACGTCTAGCTGCCCGTTGGCGATCCAGCTAAACAGGTCACCGGCGCGCTGCACCAGCTCCTGGCGGTCGGCAATATAGTGCCCCAGCGACGGGCGCGTCAGGAACAGCGACCCGTGCCGGTTCAGCAGCTGCGGATCCAGCGGCTCCACGGCGCCGCTGGACTGCCCGTACAGCACCAGATAGCCGCGCGGACGCAGCGCCTGCATGCTGCGCATAAACGTATCCTTGCCTACCGACTCATACACCACGTCGACGCCGCGCCCGTCCGTGAGGCGCATGGTCTCCTCCAGAAAATCGGTTTCTGTGTACTGGATCATCTCGTCGGCCCCCGCCTCCGTGGCGAAGGCGATCTTCTCTCTGGTGGACGCCGTGCCGATCACGCGCGCGCCGCGTAACTTGGCCAGCTGCACCAGCAGGTGACCCACCCCGCCCGCCGCCGCGTGCACCAGGCACGTGTGTCCTTCCTGCAAATCAAACGTATCGGTCACCAGATAATGCGCCGTCATGCCCTGTAACATCACCGCCGCCGCCAGCTCGCTGCTCACCCCGTCCGGCACGCGCGTCAGCATGGCGGCGTCTACCAGGACGTACTGGGCATAGGTTGCCGGCGTCATAGCAAAGGCCACGCGGTCTCCTTCCTGCACGCCCTCGACCCCGTCGCCCACGGCGTCAACGACCCCCGCGCCTTCGCGGCCCGGCGTGATGGGCAATTCGCCAGGGTAGGCGCCGGTGCGATGGTAAACGTCGATGAAATTCACGCCGACTGCTTCGAGTCGCACCCGCACCTGTCCCGCGCCCGGCTCCGGCGTCGGAACTTCTTCCAACTGCAACGCTTGCGGTCCCCCGTACTCGTGGACACGAACTGCCTGCATGCCGGTATCCTCCTGTATTCAGTGAATATGTTCGTTTATCTGAGCGTCTTCATTCTACCCCTAACCACGCATCCTGTCATTGGCTCCTTGGCTTGCATGTGCCCGGCACCTAACCTGCGCACTTGACGGCTCGTTTGAAATGCGGATCTGTCAGGCCGACCAGGCGCCGGGCACATCGATTCGTATTCATCAATGTGCCGAATATGTGTCCTGTTTTTATGTCC
>CAYSMQ010000200.1:7874-8664 GCA_964432035.1 uncultured Ardenticatenaceae bacterium | reverse complement strand
GGTTGCTGTCATCTATCAGGACGATGATGTTGCCTCCGCGCCCGGCGCCGCTTAGCTTTGCGCCGGAGGCACCGGCCTGGCGGGCGACGGCAATCAGACGGTCGAGTTGCGGGTCGGAGACGGTCATACGCTGCAAGAGCGCCTGATTCTCGTTCATTAACGGGCCAATGGCTACCTGATCCCCGGCTTCGAGTGCGGTTCTCGCATTGCTAGCAATACGACCGCAGCCGGCGAAGAGCTCATCGAACTCATGTGGCTGCGCCTGCCAGCGACGACGCACGTCGCCCACCACGTCACGCGTACTGCTGCGTAGACCGCTATCGGCGATGAGGAATGTCAGGGGCTGCGACACGGGAAAGGGTTCGATGAGGTTTTGAGGGGTGCGTCGCACAAAGTAGATTGTTTTTTCTAGCGCGACGACCGTGTTATCGATGCCGCTAGGGGTGCCGTGATGGATTTTCTCCACCTCATAAGTCAGCGCGGCGACCCGCTCATCTTCTGCAAGTTCCAACTGTCCCAGATGGCGGGCAAGGGCCCGTATGAGTGCGGCGGCAGTTGCAGCGCCGCTACCTAGCCCGCTGGCGATGGGGATGTCACTGTGCACTTCAATGTGAAGGGGCGGCAGGATGTCCAGGCCCGCTTCCTTCTGCACGATGTGCACGGCGGTAGCAAGTGCGTCCTCGTCGTCACTATCTTCCAGCCACTGTTCTTCATTAAGATCAGGCGCCGAAATGTAGACGCCGGGCCGTTCTGCGTCTGGACCCGCCGGCGCCGCCGTCGAACCTCCCAC
>CAYSMQ010000200.1:0-7864 GCA_964432035.1 uncultured Ardenticatenaceae bacterium | reverse complement strand
GGCGCGAACCTGGGTGACAGGTGCGGCTATTGCAGGTTGTCCATAGACGACGGCGTGTTCGCCGAAAAGAATAATCTTGCCCGGAGCACTGGCCTCAGTGATCGGCATTTTCATTTATTAGGCGAGGTAAAGGACGGCAAAGACGACGACGCTGCCCAGCACAAGCGCTATTTGCATAGGCCGGTCGCGAAGAAGTATTTCTTCCGGTGCGCCGCCCTCCTGGCGCACGTGAATCAGATACAGGTAGCGAAAGAGGCCATAGATGACGAACGGAATGGTGAGCATCATGAGGTGGTTTTCCGGTAGGCCCTCGGCGAGGAAGGTGTACAGGCTGTAGGCGACAACGGCGCTGGTGGTGACGATCCCGATGAGTTTGTCGAGCAGCTGTAGATTGTATTCCTGCAAAATGGCGCGATGGTTGCCGGCTTCCTCGCCAAGGAGCACCAGTTCGTGGCGGCGCTTGCCCAGCGCCATAAAGAGGGCTAAGAAACCACCGAATATATAGAGCCATGGCGAAAAACGTTCGACGGGTGAGATGACGGCGACGCCGGCCGCGATGCGCAAAATAAACCCGGTGGCGACGATTGTCACATCAATGAGAACCACGTTCTTAAGCCACACACTGTAGGCGATCTGGGAAACTAGGTAGGCTAACAGGATGAGACCAAAGATGGGTGTGAGGTTGAAGCCGGCGAGCAGGCTGCCCAGCGCCAGTACAATGGCAGCCACAGCTGCAACGGTCGGATTCAGGCGGCCCGAAGGGAGTGGACGAAACCGTTTACGCGGGTGCTGGCGATCGGCTTCGATGTCTACGAGGTCGTTCATGATGTAGACGGCGCTGGACATGAGGCATAGGAGAATAAAGGCGAGGATGGTGCGCAGCACGCTCTGCGGCTCGAAGAGTTGGCGATCGAAGAGCAGAGCAACGAATACGAAGCCGTTCTTTGTCCACTGTCGGGGCCGCATTGTTTGTAGTAAAGCCAGGGGCAAGACACGCTCCTTGATTTGGGCTAAGATAGCGACACAGTCATTGGCCATCATGAGTAACACGCCAGCCAATGCTAAGGTTGCGTTGTTCTATCATGAAAGGCAGCTGCTGAGCAAGTTATTTTCGAGTGTTCCAGTGGAAAAGGAGTAACTGCGGGTGTTTGATTACGAAGCTTACCAACATATTTTGTTCGAACGGCGCGAAAACGGTATCTTGTGGATCACACTGAACCGGCCCGAGGTGCTAAACGCGGCTGACGCGCGCATGCACACGGAGCTGGTGGAGCTTTGGGAAACGATAGACAGAGATAAAGACGTGCGTGTCGCCGTGGTGACGGGCGCCGGTCGCGCGTTTTCTGCCGGCGGTGATCTGAAGATGGTAGAAGAGGCGCACCGAGACTACGATGAAATCGTACGCATTCTGGAGGAAGCGCGCGACCTCGTCTACAACATTTTGCATTGCCGTACGCCCATCGTGTCGGCGATCAACGGTCCGGCGGTGGGGGCCGGTCTGGTGGTGGCGCTGTTGGCTGACGTCAGCATTGCCGGAGAAAGCGCGCGTTTGGCGGACGGGCACCTGCGCATGGGCGTCGCCGCCGGCGACCACGCGGCGATCGTGTGGCCACTGCTGGTGGGCATGGCTAAGGCCAAGTACTATCTGATGACGAGTGATTTCGTCGGCGGGCGGGAGGCGGAGCGCATGGGGTTGGTAAGCCTGTGCGTGCCTGACGACGAGCTGTTGGAGAAAGCGGAGGCGGTGGCGACGGATCTGGCGACGGGTCCAGGGCATGCTCTCCGTTTCACGAAGCGAGCGCTAAACCAGTGGATTCTGCAAGCGGGTCCAATCTTTGACCACTCGCTGGCTTTGGAAATGCTAGGGTTCTTTTCTGATGATATGATGGCGGGTGTTGAAGGATTGCGTGAACGGCGCAAAGGTGAGTTTTCGACGTGATGGCGTATGTTTTAGCATACCTGAATGTCTTGTAAAATGTAGCTACAAATGGTATAATGTAGTCACCAAGGAGATTGGTTTATGAAGCAGGAAACTGGCATTCGTGAGCTGAAAACGCATTTGAGCGCCTATTTACGTCGGGTAAAAGCGGGCGAGACGATTGTCATCACGGATCGTGGAACGCCAATTGGGCGCATTGTACCTGTAGGCGCCTCGCTGGATGAACGAATGGAGGCGCTAGGTCAGGCGGGGCTAATTGCTTGGAGCGGCAAAAGACTGCGAAAGCTGGCGCCTGTGGCGCGTACTAAAGGTGAAAAGACGGTTGCCGATCTGCTACTGGAAGATAGGGAGTGATCCTATATCTGGATGCCAGTGCTCTGGTTAAGCGCTACGTCGCAGAAGTCGGATCGGTCGATGTAGCGCAGACAATTCAAGAGTCTGAGCTGACGGGAACGTCTATCATAACCCGAGCAGAAACAGTCGCTGCTTTGGCTAAAGCGATGCGTGTAGGAGCACTTGCTGAAACCGAGGCAGAGGCGGCGTTACAACTTTTCCGAGATGATTGGACTGATGTCGCTCGCATTCAAGCTAGCGAGCTTGTAATTGCTCGCGCAGCTTCATTGGCATGGGATCACGGCTTGCGGGGTTATGACGCTGTACATCTTGCGTCGGCGCTGTCGTGGCAGGATAGCTTACAAGAATCGGTGGTCGTTGCTACCTATGATCGTCACTTATGGCATGCGAGCAGTAAATCAGGACTGAAGTGCTTCCCCGCAGTGTCCCCTTAGAGCGAGAAAAAGGCTCGTAGATTAACGCAGCGTCACATCTCCCGCGCTAAAGCGGCGGATTTTGCCGTCCGGCGTGCGTACGATGAGACGGCCCCACTCGTCGCTGCCCAGCGCCTGGCCCTGGATGATTTCGTTTGGTGTGGTTACGCGCACGGTCTGGTCCCGAGTAATCAGGCGCTCGTTCCAGTGCGGTTGCGGGGAGATACCGGCATCAGCATCTTCAAAATGTGCTTCCAGCGCCTGTAAAAGGCGGGCAAGGATAGGGATGCGGGCCAGAGGCCGGCCGCCGGCGGCGAGCAGGCTGGTCGCCGCCACAGCGCCAGCGGGTAGGTCGGCGCCCGGGATATTAATGTTGAGTCCGATGCCCAAGACAACCCGGGTGACCCGATCCTGATCAAGCTGCGTCTCAAGCAGAATACCGCCGGCCTTGCGCCATTGGGGCTCGCCATTCCGTTCGTCCCAGATCATGACGTCATTGGGCCATTTGAGCCCAACTCGTAGGGAGCTATGCGCTTCGATGGCTGTCGCAGCAGCCAGGCCGGCGAGCATCGTGATCCAATGCGTCTGCTGAGCAGGCCAACGCGGACGGAAGAGGAGCGAAAGTAAAAGGGAGCTGCCGGCAGGGGCCTCCCAGCGTCGCTCTTGCCGTCCACGACCCTCTGCCTGATACTCGGCAATGACTATGGTTCCGGATGGCGCGCCTTCTTCTGCCAGCCTGGCTAGAACTGTGTTGGTGGAGCCAACGCGCTCAAAGAGATGGAGCGTATGGCCCAGCCAATTTGTGCCGAGCGCGGTGCGTATGGCACGTTTGGTCAGCGGCCGATCAAGGGACATTTTCTTGCACTTTGGCGCGCTCGGGAGCGCGCCGACGGGCTGTGGAGCGCTCACAAGCCGGCAAAATACCCGAAAACGGGGTGAACTGTTTGACAGGTTCTCTCATGGATCTATAATCTTAACAGGTGTGGAAGCGTATATAGTCGTTTCACCCGTCGCGTCGGTGCCAGATCGGTGAAGCTAAGCCTTCACTAAATATTGTATAAGAGTATTGCCATGGCAGCATCAACTCAGTACACATCTGTATCGTCTAAAGAGGCCGATGTGCTCAGGAAAGAGGTTGCAGTGCACGGAGCCGGAGAAGACGAAGGGGAGGGGCCCACAATAATTGCTAAAGGAAAGTCGGACGCCGAGCCCAGCGACGGCGCCGGTAAATCGCCTGACGATAAGGGACCGTCATTTGGCAAATCTTATTTTCAGCGTGATGGTGATAACCCATGGGAGCTGGCACAAGAGGTACAGGAAAAAGATGAGATTGTTGAGGCCACGGTAACGGGCCACAATAAGGGCGGGCTACTCGTTCGCTGGTGCTCTCTACAGGGCTTCATACCAGCATCACAGCTGATAGAACTTTCCGGTTTGCACGTGAAAGAGGAGCGCATGGCGCAACTTGAAGCGCGGCATGGCGAAGTCTTACAGTTGAAGCTGATCGAAGTTGATCCTGAGAGCAACCGGCTGATATTCTCAGAACGGGCCACTGAAGTTACTGCCTCGGCGCGCGACGACCTCTTGCACGAACTGGCGCCGGGACAGGTGCGCATGGGGGTGGTGACTAATCTTGCCGACTTTGGCGCGTTTGTCGATCTAGGCGGCGTGGAAGGCTTGTTGCATATTTCGGAATTGTCGTGGCGACGTCTAACACATCCCGGCGATGTCGTACGTCCGGGCCAAAAGCTAAACGTTTTAGTGATGGACGTCGATGTGCAACGTGGTCGCGTAGCTCTGAGCCGCAAGAAACTGCGTCAGGATCCGTGGATAGGTGTTGAAGAGCGCTATCGAGCAGGTCAGCAGTTGACCGGCGTGGTAACCAACGTAGCGGATTTTGGCGTCTTTGTTTTGTTGGAAGAGGGGCTGGAGGGGTTGCTACACGTTTCTGAGCTAGATGCCGTCGAGGGAGAGGATCCGCTGCGGCGGATCACACGCGGGACGCGCCTCGGCGTTCAGGTTATCTATGTTAGCGAGCACAAGCGACGGCTGGCGTTGACGCTCATAGGTGACAAAGTCTCGTAGCGACCACGACGCCAGCAACGACATCATTTGTGGGGAGACGCGCGGCGAACGCGCCGCGCGTTTTGTTGTTGCCATGCAGGATGGGGATAGCGTTAGACATGGCGGGTGCTTCGGGTAACGAAGAATTTGTGATACTCTTGCAATATGGCACGATCGAGATCTAAGCGACGGGCAGACGAGCCGGGAACTTGGGATGAGACCGTCATACGCAAGTTGATTCCCTTGCGCGTGGAGATCGGGGGCTTACTGCTCATGATATTGGCGGGCGTTTCGTTGCTAGGCCTGTGGGGATTGACCGCCGCGCCAGGGCTCGATCAGTGGACCAGTTTCTGGCGCCGGTTGTTAGGGTGGGGCGCGCAAGTGGTCTTCCTGGCATTGGCTCTATTGGGATTACACCTGCTCTTACGTCGAGTGCCGCGTCCGTTCCAGATCCAACCCGCTCAAATTGTGGGCGCCGAAATGGTTTTTTTAGCTGCGCTACCCTTGAGCCACCAGTTAGTAGGGGCCGGTCTACCGGGCGCCTACCGTGGACTCGGTGGGGGCCTGGCAGGTTGGGCGCTGGCAACGCCGGTCATTGATTTTCTTGGGCCGTTACTCACCGTATTGTTGTACGGCGCCTTAATGGGTTGGGGGCTGTTGCTTGTCGCCGGCGTTAGCTGGCAGCGGGTGTCAGAAGAACTGGAAGGGTTGGCGCAGTTGCTGCAGCGTTGGGCTGTGGAGATGGAGCCGCCGCCGCGGCCACCGCGCGCCGAGCGACGGGAGGAGAGAGATAACCCGACCAACCGCAGGCAGGTCGCGCAGGCGCAGCCAACGATTATAGATCAGGCGCCGCGCCAGGCGCCGCATCCACAACCGGAAACAGACGAGCGCGATCCGCGCCTACCAGACCTGGAAATTCTGGAGCATGGCGCCGTAATCAGCATGACGGACGACGAAATCGAACAGAAGCGCCACACAATTGAGCAGACGCTACGCGATTTCGGACTACGCGGGGAGGTTACAGAGATCAGGCGTGGACCATCTGTGACGCAGTTTGGTGTGACGCCCGGCTACTTGCCGGGAACGGGGCCGGACGGCGAACCAATACAAAAGAAAATACGGATTCGCGCCATTGCCGCGCTGCAAAAGGATTTGGCCCTGGCGCTGGAAGTCACGCGGTTGCGCATTGAGGCGCCTGTGCCGGGACGGGGCATTGTCGGTGTTGAAGTGCCGAACGCCAATGCAAACGTGGTGCGACTGCGCACAGTGCTGGAGTCGCCGGCGTTCACCCGCCTCCAGTCACCGCTGGCAGTGGCCCTGGGGCAGGGTGTGTCCGGTGCGCCGCTAGCAATCGATATCGCGCGCATGCCGCACCTGCTGATTGCGGGTACAACGGGGTCGGGTAAATCGGTATTGTTGAACGCCTTCATCGCCTGCTTGGTTTTTCATAATACGCCGGAGAAGTTGCAGCTGGTAATGATAGATCCAAAGAAAGTGGAGCTAATCCGCTTTAACGGACTGCCACACTTGTTGGGCAAGGTAGAAACGGATCATGACCGCGTGGTGGGCGTTTTGCGCTGGTTAATCGCCGAGATGGAGCGGCGCTACGAAGTTTTTGCCAAAATCGGGGCTAAGAACCTGGAGGTATACAACCGAAAAGTAATGCGGCGGGAGAACGTTAGGCCACTTCCTACGATTGGCGTATTCATCGACGAGCTGGCGGACCTGATGGCAATGTACGGCGAGGAAGTGGAGCGAGCCCTGTGCCGTCTGGCGCAGATGGCGCGCGCAACGGGCATTCATCTGGTGGTGGCTACCCAGCGGCCTTCGACAGATGTCATCACGGGCTTAATCAAGGCCAATTTCCCCGCGCGTATTTCGTTTTCGGTCGCATCAAACACCGATTCACGCGTTATTTTGGATACGACGGGAGCTGAACAGCTTCTAGGCCAGGGAGACATGCTCTATTTGGCGCCCGAAGCGGGTGAACCGGTGCGCGTGCAGGGATGCTTTGTCAGCGATAATGAGATAGAGCGGCTGGTGACGCATTGGCGGCGCGCCATGCCTGAGTTCGAGGTGCAGGAAGCGCCGTGGGAGGGGTTGCTGGCGCGCATGAACTTCATCGACGAAAAAGATGAAATGCTGGAAGATGCGATCGCGCTGGCGCAGAAGGTGGACACGATTTCTACGTCACTCATCCAACGACGCCTACGTGTGGGCTTCCCGCGAGCGGCGCGTCTGATGGAGGCGCTCTACGACATGGGACTGGTGGAGGATCCGAAAGAGGGCGGGCGCACGCGGAGAACGTACGTTGATGAGGACGATGATCCACTGGACGAGTATCTGGCAGAGCAGGATGAATAGGGGCTTTGTCAAGCACTCACCGCAACTGTCTCTCCAGTCGACTCTGCACCGATCAGCATCTGGAACCGTGGGTGCTCACGAATAAAGTCGAAGTCGGGATCCTGGCGCACCCAACCGAGGTCGACCTGCCGTTTTTCAAGAGCCGAGGTTAAGAGCTCAACGGCGCGCTCGGCGTCACCGGCAATCGCTTCGAGACAAGCACGATTGTAGTCGCTTTCGTCGGCGATTAGCTCGCGTGCGATTTCCATTTCGCGCTCGTAAGCGTCGCGCCGGTTTAGCTTGCGATAGAGACCGGCGAGCGACCCGCGCGACAAGGCGTCGTCAGGCTGGTGTTCGACCGCTCTCTCGTAGACATCGGCTGCTTCTTCAAGGTTGCCCAGCGCGTGAAGCACGTCTCCAAGATTGGCGTGGGCGTCGGCGTGATGTGGATCGAGCGCCAGCGCTTCGCGGTAGCATTGGATGGCCTGGTCAAAATCGGCCTCCTGGCGGTAGATGTCGCCCATCCCCACTTTGGCCTCGGCGCACTTGGGATCCAAATCAAGCGCTTGTTCGAAAGCTTCCAGCGCATCCTCAGGATGTCCCCAATCGACCTGCAGTTGACCAAGGCCAAGGTAGGCTTTGATTGCTTTCGGGTTCAGTTCCACAGCGCGCTCAAACGATTTGAGCGCGTCATACGGGCGGCGAAGCGTGCGGTAGAGGCGCCCCAGACCCACGTGAGGTGGAGCAAAGC
>CAYSMQ010000199.1:0-8701 GCA_964432035.1 uncultured Ardenticatenaceae bacterium | reverse complement strand
CTAAGACTCCTCAGCCTTGATCGGCTTTCAACCTCTACATCGGCCGTCCATTCGACCAAACTTATCTAACAGTTTACTGTTCCTAAGCTTCGGCGCTAGCGCCCACAGCCCATTTGTAACTTTTTTGTATCTCTCTTATGCTGACTTCACAAGTGACACGGCCAGCGGCGAAAGATACTGCTCGCCGCTAAAGACCGTTCGAATCGCCGGCAACAAATGCTTCGTGAACTCTTCCTTGAAAATGAAGCCATTGGCGCCGGCTGCCAACGCCTCACGAATCAGCTTTGCATCCTGATGCATGGACATAATCAAGATTGGCTCCGTCACGCCAATCTCGCGCAGCCGTTGTGTAGCGGTCACGCTCGTCATGGGAGGCAGGTAGTCGTTCATTAGCACCACTTCTTGTTCGATTTCCTGGATGCAGGCCAGCACATCCTGGAAATGGGTCACCACATCCACAACCGTCATGTCCTCGGCGGCCCCAATCATCTTTTCCATGACGTCTATCATTTGCGGAAAATCATCCGCGATCAGCACGCGAATCATTTCTTTCTCCTTAGATTCTTCCTATGCCCTCCGGCTCCTGATCCCTGGCACCCAATGGCCATTCTAATTCCAAGTCTGCAGCGAAGCAAAGTGCTACGCCTGGCCAGGTCCGCGACACCGGCCACCTCGATCTATTTGACCACGAATCACCGTATCCTCTATACTGACACCACAACGTCAGTCGCACCCACGCGGGGCAAGGCCTGGGTGCGGGGAGGGTACGGTCGATGGTTCGTGCAACACATTCTACGGTAGCGTGCCGGGCCGATTTGGAATGGCTTGTGGCACTGCCAGAGTAAGGAGGAACAGAAATGAAGATCCGATCACACTCAACGGTCGCTCTGGGCGTCCTAATAATCGCCTTGATACTGACCGCCTGTACGCAGTCGGAAACTTCCGAGCCATGTACGTTTATGGCTACCGGTTCACTAACAGTTTATCGCCTGCCCGATAACACATCAGATGTATTTGGTGAGATTTCTTCAGGCGAGTCATTCGAAGTACTGGCACAAACCGCGGGCGGTTGGGTCGGTTTCGATCCGGGAGTCGCCCAGGCAGGCAACGTTGGACTCGCTCGCCACCGATGGGTGCTGCTCAACGCCGTCATATCGCCATCGTGCCTTGATTCCGTGGAGCTCGTGACCTTGGAAGATGTGCAGGCCGACTTAGACGCGTCTGGCCAGTAGGTGCGGCGCCGCTTAGCGGCACGCCCATCACGCTAAGTCCTCTATCGACGCTTTGGGCTTCACTTCATCCCCTCGCCCTGTTCCCTAAACACTGGCAACTGGGCAGCTTCATACCCGTTAGACATACAAACCTCTATGCACTCTGATCACCGAATGCGACCCGAACAATTTCCGCCGCCACTTATATAACCCGCGGTTTTACCACTCTCCCTGCCCATGTCACATGCTCGTCCGCCTCTTCCTTCTTTGTTCTTCCTTCAGTTCATCGGCAAGCGCCCCATCATTCGCCACCCGCCACCCCATAACTACACAACGTTGCACTACCGACCACTAGCTTTCTCTCGTCCCCCGTCCGTTCCCAGACACACTTCCGCTCCCTTAGCTACATCCAAAACGCGATAAGCTATCTTATCCCCTTTCAAGCTCACGGCAAAACCGTTCCACATGTCTACCCTCGTCCCGGAACTCGCAGCGAGAGCATACTGCTCACGTCCCCCGTAGGATTATTTGCGAAGACGAGTCCACATTGCAAAGCTTAGCCGTGCCTAATCGAACAGCGGCCGTGCTTGCAGAAGACGTGCGAATTGCGATAGACTGAATGGGACGTTGCCCTGGTCTTTCCGAGTTTGCGCGGCTTGAAACGCCAACAAAACCGAACGGATTCGAGCAAAGTTGTCTGTCACCCCACATCTGTAGCGCCATTCCTCCCTTCACGCAACGGGTCGGCTCGGTAACACCTTATCTTTACCTCGTGTCTGAACAGCCATGACGACAAGGAGGTGATGCTTAGAGAGCCTTGGACAGGATCACCGGCTAAACACAAGCAAAAGATTCACCAAACAATTGCTGAACTCTGAAGCCGCCAGGCTCTAGAGTGATTAAGGGAGGCTTATGCTTATGAGTGGGAAAGTTAAGGTAGTGACGACGACCATCGGGACAATCCTCCTGCTGGTTTTGTTGGCGACCGTCGCTTGGGCCGGCCAGCCGGATGGCGCCGGCGAGGTTGAGGATTTCAAGCCACTACTTACGCCTGACAATCAAGGCCCTGCGCCAAACGCCAATCGCATAATGGTAGGCACGGATGGCGCTGTGACCGACGCCATGCTTGACGAGCTGAAAGAACACGGAACAGTTCACGGAATGATCGAACGTTACAATGTCGTGGCTGTTACTCCACACGGCCCCAATGGGCGAAGCGCCATCGAAAATCTACCTTTCGTGGCTTTTGTGCAGCACGACCAACCTCTGCACCTGACCGATGTCGGCACCTGGGATCGAGACATCATCGACGCTGTCGACGTTGAGGAGTCGGGAACCATCGGAGACCCTGATCCGCGCGAGGTCGATCAAACCGGCGCCGGCGTTCACGTTGCCGTTATCGACACCGGTCTGCCCAAGAACTGGCGCGATTTCTTAGTTGAGGACCGCGTTGATACGGATCTCGCCAGGGCATTCATGGGTGGCGGCGCGGTCGCCGAGGATTTTGTGCCCTGGGACCGGTTCCACGTTTCTAACCCCAACAACATGTGGGAGCGGGACACCAACGGACATGGGATGGCTGTCGCCTCGCATGTCATCGGCTTCAAAATTGGGACCTCCCTTGTAGACGGTGTGGCGCCTGACGCCACGGTTATCCCCCTGAAAGTGTTTCCCAACGGGCAGGCGTTCACCTGGAGCTCCCGCATCATCGGCGCAATCGCCTATGTAACTAACCTCAAAGATGCCGGTGTCGTCGATCGTGTGGTAATTAACATGAGCCTGGGCGGCTCAGCTCCGGGGGTCTTGGACCGGCTGGCTATTCAGGACGCGATAGATGCTGGCGTGATCGTCGTCGCCTCAGCAGGTAACGCAGGGGAAGCCGGCATGGGTTGGCCAGGCGCCTACCCTGAGGTCATCTCCGCAGGCGCAACGGGTTGGACTGAGCAATTCCGGCCGGGCACGATCGCTGCTCCTAACACTGCCTACTGGTGGACACAAGATGTGGGTAACGACCCCGACGGGACAGGAACCTCAGAAGAGCAACAATCTTACGTGACGTTTTTCAGTAGCAGGGCCATCCCCGAGCTGGGAACCGGCTTCGGCATAGACCCGCAGGAACTTGACGTCCTTGCGCCTGGCGTCTGGACGGTCGCACCGTTCGGTCACGGTCCAAATGCCGGATTCTTCTTCATCGCCGGCACCAGCTTCTCGTCGCCCATCACTGCCGGCGTTGCGGCGCTGATACTTGAGAAGGACGGTAGCCTCGAGCAGGCTGACATCGAGAGCATCCTTAAGTCAACGGCACTGTCAATGGCCGATAACGACAGCAGAACTGGCGTGCTGGAACCCTTCTTCTTTGGCGAAGTCATTGATCCAAGCTGGGATACCGACTGCAATGGGCTCACCTGCGATCCCGTGGGCGCCGGATTACTCCAGGCCGATGCGGCGCTGGATGCGGTACCGTAACCGTAACTCGGGACCTTAGTATGCCTGATGTAGAACCGCCCTCGGACTGGTTAGCTCCCGGGGGCGGTTCGCTTACGCCAACTTCATGCATGGCTACGACAAAAACGCGATAAGCTATCTTATCCCCTTTTCCACCAGGGGCACTGCGGTACAGGCCGGCAGGTTGAAGAATACCTGCAACAGCTCCCCACATTCGGCCACACCTCGTGCATCGAGCATCGCAAGGCTACAGCTCGCGCTCGCGGGCCCTCGATTCTCCCGCCCGCCCCACGCTGCTAGAAGCAGCCAGCTCGCTCTCCGGCCGAATGACCAGCACCGGACAGGGCGCAGCCCGCAAAACGTTCTCGGTGACGCTACCCAGAATCCAGCGTCTGGGGCCAGAGCGGCCGTGAGTGCACATGACGATCAAGTCCACACCCTCCGCCGCTGCCGTCTCCACAATCGTGTCCGCCTCGTCCCCATCGAGAACCATAAAGCGTGCAGGAACCGCGCGCGGAACCTTCGTCTCTTCCACTCGCGCCAGATAGTCGATCGCTTCCTGCTGGTTGCGTTCCACAATTTCGTTCCACCGCAGATAACTATACACACCCCCCTCGCTGATCCGCGCCCCTTTATGGGCGGCGATGCGTAACAGGATCAGCTCCGCGCCGTCCGCCTGCGCTATCCTGATCGCCGGTTCCAGAGCGCGCTCCGCCAGGCCAGAACCATCCAGCGGAACCAGTATTCTCCGAAATAGTGCCGCATTCCTCTCTTGCATCTCTACCCTCCGGTGGTCAATCCAGGCGCCATAAGCGCATTTCTTACCCTATAGCCAGTATTCCAAAATTCACAGCAGGCGCCTAGTGATAAACATCAGCCCCGGCGGCGAAATACGTCAGCATCTTCCCCCGTAATCCTTTCGTAATCATTTCTTTAGCGATACGTAAGGGTCGCACCTTATCCTGAAAAATGAATCGAACAGACGCCGGGTGCCGATGCTCGGCAAACGCCCACGCTCACAAACGGACAACAGACCGAATAGCCGAGGAGATGATGCCTGACCGACGCTGTTTATTGCTGTATCCGCGACGATTCCATTCACTTCACGCCCTTTGGTTAGAAAACGTGCGCGTAACAATAAGGAGTATCAGGAGTATGAAGACCCGTCATTTAAGAATCGGTGCTGTCGCACTTCTGGCATTACTGCTGGTCCTGCTTACCGCCAGTGTCGGCTTTGCCCAACCCACGTCGACCACCTACAGCGTGACCATTACCAACCTTACCGGCGGCCAGCCGCTGACCCCCCCGTTGATTGCCACTCACCGGCCCGCCACCGGCCTCTTCAACGTAGGCCAGCCGGCAAGCCTCCAGCTCAAGGAGATTGCAGAAAATGGCAACCTGGATCCCATGCTCACGGCGCTGGGCAACGACAAGCACGTATCTGACATTGTCGTGGCCGCCGCCGGTGATCCGCCGCCCCTGCTACCTGGCCAATCGGTCACCGTGGAAATAAGCGAAAGCGATGGCGCCAAATTTGTCTCCTTCGCCTCCATGCTCATCTGCACCAACGATGGCTTCACCGGCCTCGATACCGTGCGCCTGCCCCAACAAGTTGGCCAGACGATCATAATAACCGCCGACGCCTATGACGCCGGCACGGAGATTAACACCGAGGACTTTGCCGACATCGTGCCTCCTTGCCCGGCCCTTACAGGCGTCTCTTCCCAGGATGCGGGCACGGGGATGAGCAATCCGGCGCTGGCCGAAGGCGGCGTCATCCACCATCATGAAGGCATACAGGGCCACGCCGACCTTGTCCCGGAGATTCATGATTGGACGAACCCCGTGATCACCGTCGAAATTAGCCGCATTGACTAACAGCTAAATAGCGCCGGTACAATAGAACAAACCGTGGAAACGGCCGTCGCCGTATGCGATGGTCGTTTCCGCGTCAAGCGGTTGTTTCCTCCATTCAATACCTCGTTGCAACCCTTCAAGACGCCACCCCCGCCCACCGGTTACGATCAATCTGTAGACCCGCATCCCTTCGCAGTTGGTCTGCAACCATGTAACCTGTCTTCACTTAATAAGGCCAAAAGGAGAGAAACATGTCCAGACGTCGTTTGACCACCCTGTTAGCTGCCACCGTTCTACTCACCGCCCTCATTTTTGCGCTTGGCGCCCTGCCCACCCTGGCGCACGGAAATGGCGTCGTCGAATCGGTCACCGGCAGCTCGCACATGACCGTTCCCCTCTCAGTTTTTGACCCCAGTCTTGAGGGCGACGCCGAAATGCGCACCCTGTCCTACAATGCCCTACGTCACGCCAATGGCCATGTCAGCGGACAGTATCAGTACTACGTGGCTGTGCAAGGCGTCGCCGACACGGTCCACGGCAGCGTCATCTGCTTCAAAGTCGAGGGCAACCGCGCCTGGATCGGCGCAACCGTCGACAACACCACCGATCCCACCCTCGAAGGGCTCTTTTCCTGGTGGCAGGTGCAAGACAACGGGCAGGGCGCGCAAGCCCCCGCCGACCGCACCACCTTTCTAGGCTTCGGCACGCTCGCCGAAACCGTTGCCTACTGCCAGGGTCCTCAGCCCAATTTCATTTTCGACATCGATCACGGCAACATTCAGGTGCGCGACGAGAGCTGACGCAGTTTTTCAGCGCCTACGTGGCACCGCGCCCACGACCGGGGTTCACTTCGCGGCGATATTGGCCCGGAGTGACCCCGGTTTGCCGTTTAAAGAGGCGCGTCAGGTGGCTCTGATCGGCAAAGCCTGCCTGTTCCGCCAGATAAGAAATCGGTTTCTGCGACTGCTCCAGCTGCGCCGCAACCCAGTTGACGCGCAGGCGTCGCAAATAACTGCTGGGCGATGCCCCGTAATGCTCCCGGAAGGTGCGCGCCAGATGCACCGGATGCACGCCCACCGCCTCGGCCACGTCCGCTATCTGAAAAGAGCCGCTAAAGTGTGCGTGCAGATACTCCCTGCTGCGCTCCAACCACGCCGGCGGGCGGCTTTCCGCGATCGGCGTCTTGTGACTGCGCGCCGCGCGCGCCAGCATCTCCAGCACCAGCCCGCTCACTGCCAGGCAGGAAACATCGTCCGGCCCCTGCATCTCCCGGTAAATGCGCCAGCCCAGCCTGATGAGTTGTCCGTCGCGATAGTGATTGATTTGCCTCAGAACCGGTCCGCAGGGCTCAAGTAGCCCTTTCAAACGCTCGCCCGCCTCATCCGCGTCCGGTTCCACCACCAACATGTGCGCCCCCCGCCCTTCGAACCGATCCACATGCCGCTCCTCCGGCGGCATCGTCACCACGCTTCCCGCCACCGTGGTATGGTTACCTCGGGTGAACCGCTTCTCCACCGACCCTTCAAGAACCAGGGCAAAGCATGCGCGTTCATGATAATGCGACGAAAGCGTCAGCTCCGGCGGGAAAATCGCGCTCGTTACCTGAAAGTCCCTGATAGGAAAATTGCGCAGATGGTCGCTGCCCTGCTGGATTGACTGCGCGTCTCCGTCCATAAGCGCCTCCTTGCATTTAACAAGCGTTCTATATAGTTATAGTATGAGTTGAACCCCGATCCGTCACGCTCGCGTCACTTTTCTCGCTGCGCGCCGCCTGCTGCCCTGGCCATCGCCAGCTCGCACCTCTTCCTTGTTCCTTCTCCCTTCACAACGCCCGAAAATGGTGACAATCGCCACCATTATTCATGACGACTGCCACTTTTTTTGCTCGACCCCCTGTACTTCTTATCATTTTCCATTTTATAATGATGCTAACGGATCCCAGCAAGGCGGGACGGGACACTCGGGGAACATCACACAGGAGGACCCGCTCCGTCACCATCACACCTCATCTGTTAGCGCCAACGCGGTAGGCGAGTTCTGTTCGCTCCGATAGTGTTCTGCCGCTCGGCCATTTTGTCAAGATCGTTCAGCGTTCCTACAGGAGGTAACCCATGACCACTCGACGAGAATTTATCAAAATGGCCGGCGCCACTGGCGCTGCAGGCTACCTGTCCACGCATTTCGGCTTGCTGCGCCGCGCCTGGGCCCAGATACCCGGCGGCACGCTGGCCCCCGGCGACGTGCCAAAATACGCGTTGCCCCTCGTCAAACCCCCCGCCATGCCCGGCAAATTCCAGCGCAAGAAAGACCAATACAAAATCGCCGTGCGCCAATTCCAACAGCAGATTCTTTCCCCGCCGCATCCGCAAACCACCGTTTGGAGCTACGGCTCTAAAGACCATCCAGGCACCGTGCTTGAGGGCGGCACCTTTAACTATCCCGCCTTCACCATCGAAGCTAGCTGGAACAAGGATACGCAGATTGTCTGGCGCAATGAGCTCGTAGACGCCAAGGGCAACTTCCTGCCCCACCTGCTGCCCGTCGATCCCACGCTCCACTGGGCCAATCCGCCCGGCGGTCGCGCCGGCCGCGACATGCGCCCCACGTTCAGCGCCACACCCGGCCCCTACACCGGACCCGTGCCCATCATCACCCACGTGCACGGCGCGCACACCCGCGAAGACAGCGACGGCTACCCCGAAGCCTGGTACCTGCCCGACGCCAAAAACATCCCCGCCGGCTATGCTCGCACCGGCACCTTTTGGGACTACTTTAATGCCAAATACAACCACGGCTGGGAGTACGGCGACGCCGCTTTCAAGTATCCCAACGACCAGCGCGCCACCACCCTCTGGTATCACGATCACACTCTGGGCATGACGCGCCTCAACGTCTACGCCGGGCCTGCCGGCTTCTATCTCATTCGCGGCGGCCCCGACGACGTGGCCCTCGACAGCGGCAACAACCCCGCCATCCTGCCCGGACCCGCGCCCGGCGTCGGCGACCATCCTTTTGGCGAATACGGCGAGATCCCCATCGCTATTCAGGATCGCTCCTTCAACGCCGATGGCTCCCTCTTCTATCCGGACTCCCGCGAGTTCTTTGACGAATTTGCCGGCCCCTATTTTCCCGACACGCCTGTCGCGCCCATCTGGAATCCCGAATTCTTCGGCAACATGATGGTCGTC